>DASZYN010000310.1:0-1921 GCA_035545435.1 Acidobacteriaceae bacterium
ATTGCGCTGGCTCACGAATTCACGCACGCTGTTCTTTCACCTCTCGGAGAGACGGTGCCAATGGAAGGCCTTCCTATGCACGCGAGCAAGGAACTGGTTCCAGGTCAACCTATTGATGCCTACACGCCAGCCGCCGTGTACGGCCCTTCCCGGCAAAGGACCTGCAGTACAAGACGACCAGTCGTCCTGCTCGGGATGCTCCCGTGCCTGGCGCCTGCATCAGAAGAATTAACCGGGCGATTTACGTACGGTGAGGGTACAATTGGCATGCACGATGAAGCCTGCTGCGCCGGCCGGATTGTTGTCGACGGACTGTTGGCGGACGGGTATGCGTACGCAGCTCTCGCGCGCATACCCGAATCGCGAATGCCCGGGTTCGCTGCAAACAGAATCAGGAAGTCGTTTGCACCGCTACTCCCCCGGTATAGAGTTTTCCTGGACACGCTTTTGGGCCAAAGTGAAGGCCCGAGGAGTGTCCGATGCGAAGAAAGAACGAAGAGACTGGTGAAGAGCGAGGCCGCTGGTCCTCGAAGAAGAAGATGGCTGCGGTGCTGCGTCTGCTGAAGGGTGAGGACCTGGACGCGCTCTCGCGGGAGCTGAAGGTCAACGCGGCGACGCTCTCGTCGTGGCGGGAGGTCTTCCTGGCCAACGGGCTGGCAGGATTGAAGAGCCGGGAGGTTGATAGCCGCGATGAGAAGATCACACAGCTGCAGAAGGCGCTGGGCGAGACAGCGCTGAACCTGGAAATCTCCCGCGAGATCAACCGCGTGTACGAGAGGAAACACGGCCCTTTGGCCCCGGGGAAGTCGAACAAGTGAGACGGGACGTGTCGACTTCCCAGAACCGGATTGTCCCGCTGAACCGAGTGTGCGCTCTGGCTGGCCTCGCTCGCTCGAGCCTGTATTTCGCCCGTAGAGTCGATCAGTCCGCCCGTGGGGCCCCGCGGGGCCCCACGGGTGGACACACCGATCACGAGCTCCTCGGGCACATTCGCGCTGTCCTGGCTGCCTCGCCGTTTCTCGGGGAGGGCTACCGGAAGGTTTGGGCGAAGCTGCGCCACCGAGGTATCCGCACCAGCCGCCCGCGGGTGCTGCGCCTGATGCGCGAGCACGGATTGCGGGCTCCGACTCGCAGCGGCGCCCCTCGCGGGCCGCGCTCGCACGAGGGCACAATTATTCCGTCGGCGCCGGACATGCGCTGGGGAACGGATCTCACCGGCACCTGGACCGTGCGCGATGGTTCTGTGAGCGTGCTGCTCACCGTCGATCACCACACTGCGGAAATCCTCGGCATCCACGCCGCCAAGCGCGCCACGCGCTGGGAGGCGCTCGAGCCGGTTCGCCAGGCCGTTCGCCGTTGCTTCGGCGCCATCCGCGAGCAGGTCGCCGCCGGCGTGGAGCTGCGCCATGACAACGGCTCGCAATACATCAGCGATGACTTCCAGGACGAGATCGCCTTCTTGGGCCTGCGCTCCAGCCCCGCCTTCGTGCGAGCTCCGGAGGGCAACGGTTGCGTCGAGCGTGCGATCCGTACCCTCAAGGAGCAGCTGCTGTGGGTGAAGACCTTCGAGACGGTCGAAGAGCTGCGCTTGGCGCTCATCGCGTGGGCCGAGCTGTACAACGAGCAGTGGCTGATCGAGCGTCACGGCTTCATATCGCCCGCGCAGCGGCGCCGTGCCTACTACGCCGAGGCTCAATCGCTGGCTGCATGACAGAGTTCATTACCACCAACCGCGTGTCCAGAAAACCCTTGACCGCTACACCCCGACCGTAGACGCGCAGCGGGCGGCACGCTTCTTTATCTTGCGACTGAGGGACTTTGCTGGGCGCGGTTCGTCGCCCTGGTCGTGAGCATAATCGGTGCGCGAGGCGCCGACGCGGGAACATGGTACAGCCTCTTGGTGTGTGCCGCTGCAATTCCA
>DASZYN010000311.1:0-1760 GCA_035545435.1 Acidobacteriaceae bacterium
GGCGCAGGGCGGACAGATATAATCGACCTTTCGGAGCGCGAAAGGAGACGGGGAGTTCATGCCCATCCAAGCAACCGCCAAAATCTGGCACAACGGCAACCTGATCCCCTGGGATAAGGCCCAGATCCACGTGATGAGTCACGTGGTGCACTACGGATCGTCGGTATTTGAAGGCATTCGCTGCTACACGCAGCCGGAAGGGGCAGCGGTATTTCGGCTGCCGGAGCACATGCAGCGGATGATCGATTCGGCGCGGATCTACCGGATGGCGCTGGGGTGGTCGCTGGACCAGCTGGTGTCGGCGGTAGTGGAGACCATCGAGGCGAACGGGATTGCTCCCTGCTATATCCGGCCCATTGCGCTGCGCGGGTACGGGGAGATCGGCGTGAACCCGAAAGGGTGCCCGATCGATGTGTATATCGCGAATTTCCCGTGGGGCAAGTATGTGGCGGGGGATGCGGCGGATGTCTGCATTTCGTCATGGAACCGGCTGGCGCCCAACACGATGCCGTCGCTGGCGAAAACGGGAGCGAACTACGCGAACTCGCAGCTGATCCGGATGGAAGCCGATGTGAACGGGTACGTCGAGGGCATCGCGCTCGACGTGAACGGGTACCTCTCCGAGGGATCGGGCGAGAACGTGTTTCTGGTGCGAAACGGGGTGCTATACACGACGCCGCTGGCGAATTCGGTGCTGTCGGGGATCACGCGCGACTCCGTTTTGACGATTGCGCGGCACTTCGGGATTCCTGTGGTGGAGCAGGCTATGCCGCGGGAGATGATCTACATCGCTGACGAAGTGTTCTTTACGGGCACGGCGGCGGAGGTGACACCAATTCGATCGGTGGACCGGATTCAGATTGGCGACGGCGAGCCGGGAGCGATCACGAAGCAGCTGCGGGATGAGTTCTTTGGGATTGCGAATGGGCTGAAGCCGGATCGGTTTGGCTGGCTGACGCCGGTGCGGGTGACGGCGGAGCAGCCGGTGACCGCGTAGGACTGGCGAGAAAGTAAGAATGCCCGGCTGCGTGCCGGGCATTTTTGCGTCCGTAGATTTGACCTGGACGCGCTGCGGAGCTATGCCTGGGGAGTACGCATAGGGGGAGTGGATGGGCTCGGAGGGACGGGATCGGATTTCGCGGAGGCAGTTTCTCGAGGCGGGATCTGTGGCGGTGGGCGCTGCGGCGGCAGGACGTTTTGCGCGGGGTCTCAGCTTCGAAACGCAGAAGATCGCTACGGCGCCGCTCGAGGAATTTGGGTACGGCGATGTGGATCTGGCGAGCGATCTGCACGAGACGCAATTGCACGAGACGCACGCGGTGCTGATGGCGCTGAGCGACGACAGCCTGCTGAAGCCGTTCCGACAAATGTCCGGCCAGCCTGCTCCGGGCGAGGATCTGGGGGGGTGGTACCACTACGATCCGGACTGGAATGATCACCGCGACTGGGCGGGATTCGCGCCGGGGTGCACGTTTGGGCAGTGGGTGTCCGCGCTGGCGCGCGGGTATGCGATCACCGGGGACCGGGCGGTGCGGGAGAAGGTGCTGCGGCTGAACCGGCTGTGGGCGCAGGCGCTGACGGCGGATGTGTGGGTGAAGAACCGGTTCCCCGCGTACACATACGACAAGATTCTGCTGGGGTTGCTGGACTCGCACACGCTGGTGGGGGATCCGGAGGCGCTGGCCATTCTGGAGCAGACGACGGATGTCGCGCTGCCGCATTTGCCTGGACACGCCGTAGAACATGGCACGCGATGGAGG
>DASZYN010000312.1:0-4070 GCA_035545435.1 Acidobacteriaceae bacterium
GAAGATTTTCCAGCACTTCACGCAGGCGAAGATCGCTGCGCCGCTCAGCGTGGGGTATGGGGAACGCGGGCACTACTCGAAGATGGAGGAGATGCAGCTGCCGGTAGAGGCGGCGGGGCCGATGATCCCGGTGAAGTTTGAGGCGAAGGAACTGCCGGGAGCGGCGGAAGGGGGAGCTGTTGTCAGCTGGCTGGGGCCGGGAGCCGGGGCGTGCGTGATCGACATCGAGGCGGCGGGGTCGCAGGATCTGGTCACATTTGGCCCGGGGCCGAAGACTATCTGGGCATACAAGAACCTGCACAATGGCTCATTTGAACCAATTCCTTCGAGTCAGACGGGCTTCAATGCGAGCGGATCGGGTCTGGCGTGCGCGGTGGGCGATTTCGACAATGATGGCTTCCCGGATCTGGCGGTGGCGCTGGCGGACCGGGTTGTTCTCTATCGCAATCTTGGCGGCGGGAAGTTTGAAGATGTGACAGCGAAGGTGGGGATCCAGCAGCTGAACCGCCCGTTGGGCCTGACGTTTGTGGACTTCGATCATGATGGGGATTTGGACTTGCTGGTGACGGGATCAGCTTCGCCGAGCAAAGGCGGGCCCAACGTGCTTTGGCGAAACAACGGCAACTCGACGTTCACGGAATGGACCGGGCCGACGGGGCTGGCGGGGAATGGCAGCACGACGCAGGCAATGTTGTCGGACATCAACAACGATCGCGCCGTCGATCTGGTGGTCACGTCGGACAAAGGCGCGCCGACCGTTTATCTGAACCAGCGGGAGGGGGCGTTCAAAGCTCTACCGCTGTATACGGATGCGAGTTTGCGGGCGACGCGCGGTGTTGCGGTTTTCGATTTCGACAAAGACGGATGGATGGACGTTGCTGTGACCCATGCCGGTTCGCCAGGGTTGACACTGTGGCGCAATGTTGACGGCGAAAAATTTGGGCGGGTGCCGTTGCCGCTTCCGGCAAACGTCATTGACGCGTTTGGGGTCACAGCGGTTGATTTCGATAATGATGGCTGGATTGATCTGGCTGCTGTCCTGGTGACCCCTCAGGGGTCTCAGGTCCATCTATTTCGCAATCTCGGGCCCAAGGGATTCAAAGATGTCGGCTCCGAGTTGGGACTCGACCAGCTGAAGTTGCACAACCCAGGTTCGCTGATCGCGATGGATGTCGATGGAGATGGTGCGACAGACCTTGTCGTGACACAGGCGGCTGCCCCACCCGTGGTGCTGCGCAACGTCGGCGGCAGCAGGAATCATTCGCTGCGGATTGCCCTGGCTGGCCTCGCCGACAACAAAACCGCGATCGGAACGAAGGTCGAAGTGCTGGCCGGGGGGATGTGGCAGAAGTTTGAAGTGGCCGGTGGCGGCGGTTATCTCAGCCAGGGGGCCACAGAAATAACCGCCGGGCTGGGGCAGGCGACGAAGGCCGACGTGGTGCGGCTGCTGTGGCCGACCGGCGTTCCGCAGGACGAGATCAACACGGATGTGACGCAGCTTCCGCACGGGGAACTGGCCCTGAAGGAGCTGGACCGGCGGGGCAGCTCGTGTCCGACATTGTTTGCCTGGGATGGGAAGAAGTATCAGTTCGTGTCGGACGTGATTGGCGCGGCGGTGGTGGGGCACTGGGTTTCGCCGACCGCGACAAACGAGAACGATCCGGACGAGTGGGCCAAGGTGGATGGAGACAAGCTGCGGCCTCGGAATGGCCTGCTGAGTCTGCGGTTCGGCGAGCCGATGGAGGAGGTCAACTACATCGACCAGCTGCGACTGGTGGCGGTAGATCATCCGGCAGGCACGGAAGTCTATCCCGATGAACGGTTCCTGAACGAGCGGCCGTTTGCGTCGGGGAAGACCGTAGCCGTGTCAGACGCTCGGCCCGTGGCAGGAGCCTGGGATGATGAGGGGCGGGACGTGCGAACGCTGTTGTCCGACAAGGATCACCACTACGTTCGGGACTTCACGAATCTGAGCTATGCCGGTTTCGCCAACATGCACGCGCTGACGCTCGACCTGGGAGCGTGGTCGCCCCAGAGACCGCTGCGGCTGCTGCTGGATGGGTATATCGAGTACTTCAGCGCCAGCTCGATGTATGCGGCCTGGCAGGCAGGGATGCAGCCCATCGCCCCACGCGTGGATGTTCAGCTAGCCGACGGCCGCTGGAAGCGCGTGATCGAGGACATGGGATTCCCGGCGGGGCTGCCGCGAACGATTGTGGTGGATCTGACGGGGAAGCTGCCTCCAGGCGCGCGAAGGATTCGAATCTCGACGAACCTGCAGATCTATTGGGATCGGGTTCGCGTGGACAATGGGCGAGACGCCATGCCCGACGTGCGTCAGACAAACGTGCCGCTGGCGATGGCGCATCTGGCGTTCCGGGGGTATCCGAAGCAGATTGAAGGCGCCACACCGGGCGATCTGACCTACGACTACCAGCAGATCAGCGCGACGGGGCCATTCCTGTGGGCGCGCGGCGTGTACACGCGATATGGCGATGTGACGCCGCTGCTGAAGGGAATCGACAACCGTTACGTGATCTTCGGGACGGGCGAGGAGATCGACGCGGAGTTCAGTGCCGCTGGATTGCCGCCTCTGCCGGCGGGCTGGACGCGGGACTACTTCTTCTACGCAAATGGCTTTGTGAAAGACATGGACTACTGGGAAGAGGCTCCGTTTACGGTAGCTCCGATGCCATTCCAGACCATGAGCCGATATCCGTACCCGGCGAAAGAACATTATCCACAGGGACCAGGGGCGGACCGGTACTGGCTCAACTGGAATACGCGGTATGAGTCGGGGAACCGGCGGCAGTTGTGGGATTTCGATTATCGTCCGGCAAAAGAACAGCCGGATCAGGGCTCAAATCGCGGAGCGCAGGGCACAGGAAGCGGCGTGGGACCGGGCATGCCGTAGCGGCTGCCCGGCTTCCAGCAGGTCTAAAACCTAGCGAATCTCGATGGCGATGAGAATGATCAGGGCGAGCACATTCTGCGCGAGCAGCGCCATGGTGAGCCGGATTCGATCGAGGAAGGGATAGCCGGGAGCCCCTTCCGCAATTCTTGCGCTGATACGCCGATACAGCGCGTACCACGCATACGCCAGCACGATCCCAAGCAAATCGATGACAACAAGCCATCCGGGTGGGATGGGCAGATCGTTGGAGTTGATGCCGCCGGGATGATGCCAGCTGGATACCAGACCGATCACCCAGGGAGAGATCACCAAAGCAGCGGATTCAATTAAGGCAAGAGTCATGTAGATCCGGGCGTGGCCCTCGAACTGACCGTGCCAGGGGCCGGACTCGGACGCAGCGGTCGTCATTGTTGTAGTGGTCACAACAGAGTGGGATGCGAATTTGCCGTGAAAAGTCGTGGCTCTAAGGGGAGTTACTGAAGGGCTATCGATCCCGGTAACTGCGCTGGTACGTGCGGGTGATCCGGTCGTGCCATCCGAGAGAGTCTTCGTCGAAGAGGGCCCAGAGGAACCCGAGGCCGAGGGGGAGCGCGGAGAGGACGAGGGCGGCAATGCGGCCGCGGATGGCGGATCGTGAGGGGTTTTCGTCATCGAAGGTGCAAAGTGCGATTTTGGCATATCGCATGCCCGGCGTGGCGTCGGTGAGGCTGAAAAACAGCAATTGGTAGAGCAAACCCATGGCAAAAACGATGGCGCAGGCGCCGATCACGGCGATGCGGCCGTGCGGCAAATGGGTGCTTGAGAGCGCAAAAACCAGCGAAAAAAGCAAAAAAGCGCACAGGGCGAGCGCGCAATCCACCAGGGCCGCCATCGCGCGGTCTTCGAGCGGCGCGGCGTGAAGCGCACTGTCTTCATGAATTGGGGAGGACGGCCTGGGCTGGCGGATGGGGGTCTCCGTGTCGAGGTGAATGGAGTGCCAGCTCGGTGCGGCCGGTGGCTGCGGTTCCGAAACCGGCAGGGCGGATTCCGATTCCCTGGTCCGCTGTGACGAATGGTCCGCAGGTGAGTCTGCCGCAGTTTCGGGCTCTCCAGCTACCAGAGCGGGTAGTCCCGACTCCAGGAGCGGACCTTCGGCGAGGCGGGGACGCGCCTTACG
>DASZYN010000313.1:0-1996 GCA_035545435.1 Acidobacteriaceae bacterium
AAGGCCGATTACCGGCACGGTGAAGAGAGCGATCCGGAAGAGAAGACCGTGCAGCTGGCGGCGCGCGAGGCAGGGCCGGAACGGGAGTTGTTGAGCCGCGAGATCCAGGCGGCGCAGGAGATGGCGATGCGGAGACTGACGCCGGTGGAGAAAACAGCGTTTGTGCTCCGGCATCTGGAGGACCGATCGATGGGCGAGATTGCCGAGGTGCTGGGGATTCAACCGAACGCGGCGAAGCAGGCGGTGTTTCGCGCGGTGCAGAAATTGCGGCGGGAACTGGCGCCACTGCGGGGGACGGCATGAAGCATTTGAACGAAGAGGAGCTGATTGAACTGTATTACGGCGAAAGCAATGCCGGGAATGTGGCGCATCTGGCAGGGTGCCAGGAGTGCTCGGTGCAGATGGCGGAGTTGAAGAAGGACCTTGAAGGTGCGCGGATGGCAGTTCCGGAACGGGGAGCGGAGTACGGCGAGCAGGTGTGGCAGGAATTGCGGCCGCGGTTGATTCCCTATGAGAAGAGAGCGCTGGGCTGGCGGGGATTTTTCGGGAAGAGCGGGGCGCAGTGGAAGGTAGCGGTGATCGCGGTTGGCTGTGCGGCGCTGGTGGCAGCGGCGTTTCTGGGTGGGCGTGTTTGGGAGCGGCACCAGAAGACGAATGTGGCGGGTGGTGCGAATCCAGAGGTGAAGCAGAGGGTCGTGCTGGTGGTGCTGACGGATCATCTGGATCGGACGGAGCGGCTGCTGGTTTCGCTGGAGCATGCCAACTCCTCGGATCGGGTGGAGAATGCGCAGCTCCAGTCCGAGGCGCGTGAACTGCTGGCCTCCAACCGGCTGTATCGGACGACGGCGACGAATGCCGGCGATCCGGTGCTCGCTGGGGCGCTGGACAAGCTGCAGGGCGTGCTGGCCGAGGTAGCGAACGATCCCAATCTGACGGCGGCGGATCTGGAGCGGCTGCGCAGCGAGATGAATACGGAAGGGATTTTGTTTGAGATACGCGTTCTGCGGGCACGCGGGGCGGAAGAGATGAGCGGGCAAAAGTCCGCAAAGGGAGCGGCGATCTGATGAAAACTCAACGGTGGGTTCTGATTCTTTTAGCAGCGGCGGTTGTGGTTGCGCCGTGGAGACTGCATGCCTGGGCGGCGCAGCCGGCGATTGCGATTGCGCTGGGATCGGGTGGCGCGGGCATAGGCGCCGACGACGCGAACCTGTATGCCGACGGGACGCGGGCCATCAACGAGAGCCGCTGGCAGGATGCAGCGGGCCTGTTCGGACGCGTGGCGGACATGCGGGGCGAGCACGCGGAGGGCGCGCTCTACTGGAAGGCTTATGCCGAGAACAAAGAGGGACAGCCGGCGAGCGCGCTGAATACGTGCGGGCAGCTGCGCAAGAGCTATCCGAAGAGCCGCTGGCTGAATGAGTGCGGGGCCCTGGAGATTGAGATTCGCGGCAAGAGCGGCGATCCAGTGGCGCCGCAGGCCGAGGCCGACGAGAACCTGAAGCTGCTGGCGCTGAATGCGCTGATGCAGCAGGACCAGAAGGAAGCGGTGCCGATCCTGCAGAAGATCCTGGCAGGGAACCAGTCCGAAGAGCTGAAGAGCCGGGCGCTGTTTGTGCTGGCGCAGAATCAGTCGCCGGAGTCGCAGGCGGTGATCAAGCAGATTGCGCAGGGGCAGTCGGGACCGGCGTTGCAGATCCGGGCCATCCGCATGATGGCGACCCAGGGCAAGCGCGCAAACGACACGCTGGCGGACATTTATCAGCACACGAGCGACAAACAGGTGAAGCGGGCGATCCTGCAGTCGTATCTGGTGAGCGGAGATCCGGAGAAGGAACTGGCGGCAGCGCGGACGGAGACCGATCCGGAGCTGGTGAAGACGGCGGTGCATACGCTGGGCGCGATGGGAGCGGCGCAGGATCTGATGACGCTGTATCGCGCGACGAACAATGCAGAGGCGAAGGCGGACATCATCAATTCGTTCATTCCGGCCGGGAAG
>DASZYN010000314.1:0-2404 GCA_035545435.1 Acidobacteriaceae bacterium
GTTGAACTGAGCCGCTGCGCGGCAGGAAGTGGGCAGTTCCATACGGTGTTTTGAGATTGGCCGGGAAGTTGACCGCACACGCGGGCATCCTTCCCGGCCTATGATCAAAACTAATTATCCTTCTATCACCAAATTCCAGCAACACGTCGAGCTTAAAGATTTCCGCAAGCCGACCAAAAAGGAATACGTCCGTTACGTCCGCAAGCTCGCCGAACACTTTCAATGCGACCCGGCCACCTTGACGGAGGATCAGCTCCGCCAGTACTTCATCTTCCTGCGCGAGCACAAGCGCTACTCCCGCAGCCCAATGAAGATGGCCAAATACGCGCTGCTCTGTTTCTACGTTGAATGCCTCAAGGTTACCGGCTGGACCGTCTTTCGCGAAGTCCGCGTGGCCGAGCCCCAGGTATTGCCCGCCGTGCTCTCGCGCTCCGAAGTCAAAGCGCTGCTTGCCACGATCCGCGAACCCCGCTTTCGCGCCTGCCTCACCCTCATGTACCACTGCGGCCTTCGCGTCGGCGAAGCCGTTCGCATCCAAATCAAAGACATCCAGGCGCGGCAAGACCCGCCTCGCCTGCTGGTGCGCAACGGCAAAGGCGGCAAGCAACGTTACGTTCCGCTAAGCATGCCCATGGTGCGGGAACTGCGGGAGTGGTGGAAAACGCATCAAAACCCGGCGTTACTCTTTCCCAGTCCGGGCCGCGGCTGGGCCGACCGCACGCTCACTCTGAGCCAGGCTATGCACCTGAGCAAAGAGCCGATGAGTGAAAGCTGTGTTCAAGCCGCTTACCGGATGGGCCGCGCTGCCAGCGGCATCAACCCGGCCTCCACGACTCATACACTGCGTCACAGTTACGCCACTCATCTGCTCGAAGAGGGCGTGTCCCTGCGCCAGATTAGCTCCTATCTCGGCCATGAATCACTCGACACCACCGTCATCTACACGCACCTGACCAGTGTCAGCGAGGCCCGCACACAGGCCGCTCTCGGCAAGCTCTACAACAATCTCAAAAGCTAGAACCCGCCGCTTTCGCTGGTGATAGCTCTGGCCGAAGTGCTGCGGCGATACTGGCCGCAGTATGAACGGCAGTTTGGTTCCGCGCTGCTCCACTCCCATCGACGCGCCGTGCAGGCAATCCTGAGTTGCCGCACCTCCGCCCTGGGCGGGCAGATTTATCGCTGTGCCGACTGCCGCCGCGATCGCTTTGTCTATCACTCCTGCAATCACCGCGCCTGCCCTCAATGCGGCAGCGCCGATGCCGCCGAGTGGGTCGAGGAACAAAAACGCAAACTCCTGCCCGTTCCCTATTATCTCATCACCTTCACGGTGCCTGAAGGACTGCGCCAGTGGTTGCGATCACATCAGAGGCAGGGTTACGCGGCTCTGTTGCGCGAAAGCGCCGCCACACTTCAGGACGTTGCCGCCAATCCAAAATATCTCGGCGCTGAACTTGGGCTGCTGGCCGTGCTGCACACATGGGGACGACAGTTACAGTTCCATCCGCATGTCCACTGCGTCGTCCCGGCTGCAGGCTTAACCGCCGACCGGCTACGATGGCGCCGTCCGCCTTCGGCCGATTTTTTTCTGCCACAAGCGGTCCTGGCCGCCCGTTTCCGAACACGGCTCAAAGCCGCGCTGCTGCCGCTGCCACAGTCGGCAGCGATCGGCAAACCAGTCTGGCATCAGAAATGGGTCGTCGATGTGCAGCCTGCCGGTAGCGGAGAAACGGCCATAAAATATTTAGCCGCATATGTCTATCACACCGCGCTGGGTTCACAACGCATCCTCAACGCGGACCATGGCCACGTCACCTTTAAGTACAAAGACAGCAGTGACCAGCAATGGCGCGCGCTCCGGCTCACCGCCAATGAGTTCCTCCGCCGCTTCTTGCAGCATGTCCTTCCCAAGGGCTTGCAGCGCATCCGCTATTTCGGCTGGCTCGCTCCCGCAGCCAAAGCCCGCTGGCAACGCATCCTCACACTGCTCGATTACAAGGAACCTCCAAGGATTCTCATTGAGCGTTCCGCACCAGCCTGCCCCTGCTGCCAAAAGCCCATGCGCCTGCTGGCCGAACTGCCACGACCGCCGCCGCTCAGAACATGATCCAAACAGACTTTAAACATGGATCGGCTCGCCAGCGGAAAAATTGCGTTGCGCGGCAACGTGCGGCCTTGTCCTCAGGCCGAAAAATGTCGCTCGAAAAGGCTGCAACCTCATGCCCGCGATGCGGAATCACGCTCGCACGATTAACACCACACTTAGCCCGCCCTTATTTTTTAGTTCCGCCGTTCCGAAATCCTGCCTCCGGCTGAAAAAACAAATCGCAAGACTCGCAAAACTTCCCGGGCTCGTTCAACCACTGATAGCATTCAGGCTTCGCTGAATGCTATCTTGGCCGTTAGG
>DASZYN010000315.1:0-3584 GCA_035545435.1 Acidobacteriaceae bacterium
CAACTGGAGCCGGCGCACTACAAGCTGACCGTGACCCACGAGGGTTTCCAGGCGAAAACGCTGGAACAGGTGCAGATCACGCCGGAGCAAGCGAACACCATTGATGTGCAGATGCAAATCGGCGCTGCGACCCAGACGGTGAGGGTGTCGTCACTAACACGCGGCCTGCCCACGGACACGGCGACGGTGAGCGCGACCATTAGCAGCAATCAGATTCAGCACCTTCCATCGTTCAATCGCGATGTCTTCCAGCTGGCGCAGTTGACGCCTGGAGTGTTCGGCGACGCATCGCGATCGAGCGGGGGCGGAGCTTCGACGCTACCGGGCAATCAGGGGCCGGGCGGCACATCCGCGGGCGCGGGCGGCATTTTCTCGACCGAGAACGGACCGCAGATCCAGACGCGCGGCGGGCAATACGAGACGAACGGGATCAGCATCGACGGCATCAGCACCACGAGCGCGGTATGGGGCGGGACTTCGATCATCACGCCGAGCGAGGACTCGGTGGACAGCCTACACGTGGTTTCGAATGCGTATGACGCGCAGTACGGCCGGTTCAGCGGCGGAAACCTTGAGGTGACGACGAAAAGCGGCACCAACAACCTGCATGGCAGCGCCTTCTTCAAGGCATCGCGACCCGGGTTGAATGCGTATCAGCGGTGGAATGGCACGGGATCGAACAAAGCGCCGACGGGGGCCACCAACGCGGCTCGGGCTGCGTCGCGCGGCGTGAACCGCGACGAATCTCGGTTCAACCAATACGGCGGAAGCCTGGGCGGACCGCTCTGGAAGGACCGCCTCTTTGCGTTTTTCAATTACGAGACGAGTCCTCTGAACTCGAAGTCAACGTCGCAGGGATGGTATGAGACGTCGGAGTTCGATTCGTCGGCCGCACCGACGAGCAGCATTGCGGCGAAGTATCTGGGCACCAAAGGTGAAGGTGTGGCGTCGAACGGCATGGTGGCGCGAACCTGCGCTTCGGCCGGACTAACGGAGGGTGTGAACTGCGCAACTGTGAGCGGGGGACTGGATCTGGGGTCGCCTCTAACCTCAGGTCTCGGTCAACAGGACCTTAGCTACGGTGGCAACACGAACAATCCGGGCGTTGGTGGCGGCCTCGACGGGGTGCCGGATCTGGCGTACTTCAACACCGTGAATCCAACCAGCACGTCGCAGGCGCAGTACAACGGACGGCTCGATGCGAACGTGACGGGCTCGGATCACCTGGCTTTTGCGATCTACTGGGTTCCGGTGAGCACGACCAACTATCAGGGACCGGTGCGCTCGGCAAACCTGTGGCACCACTCGCAGGTGAACGATGCGGTTTCACTGATCTGGAATCACACGTTCTCACCGACCCTGCTCAACCAGGCGCGTGCCAACGCGGCGGGCTGGCGGTGGAACGAGATCACGAGCAATCCACAGGAGCCGTTCGGACTGCCCCAGGACAACATCGATGCACTGGGTGCGACGAGCGCAGAGGGTGGGGTCCAGGCCTTCGGCGCACCGGGACCGAGCAATCTGAATCAGTGGACCTACTCCTATAACGATGTTTTGACGAAGGTGTGGGGGCGGCACAGCATTAAGGCAGGCGGCGAGTTGACGCGGCTCTACTACCTCAACAATGCTGTCTATGCGGCGCGGCCACAGTTCAACTTCCACAACCTGTGGGATTTTGCCAACGACGCTCCGTATCACGAGAGCGGAACCTTCGATCACGCGACCGGCATTCCCTTCTCGAATCGTGAAGATAATCGGCAGAATCTGTGGGGATTCTTCGTACAGGACGACTGGAAGGTGAAGCCGAACCTGACCATCAACGCCGGGCTGCGCTGGTCCTACTTTGGCACGTTCTACTCGAAGCAGAACAACCTCGACATCATGCGGTTTGGCAGCGCCTCGGATCCGCTGGGCGGCCTGAACATCAAGGTGGGCGGCGGTTTGTACTCGCCGCAGAAGAGCAACTGGGGACCGCAGATCGGGTTCGCCTGGCAGCCGAAGAGTCAGGAGGGAAAAGCAGTGCTGCGCGGCGGATTCGGGATCAACTACAACCAGAACGAGATCGCAATTCTGGCGAATGGTTTTGGCAATCCGCCGAATGCCGTCAACGCAAGCTTCAACTGCGACTATCCGGCGTTCCTGACCAACCCAGGGTGCAGCGGGACGGGCATTCTGTACGAGACGGCGACCAATACCAACTCCATTTTTGGGTACGCCCCGAATCCCGCAGCAATCACGACATTCAGCAGCGCCAATCTGCCGCTGACCGGCACGACTTCGGTAACAGGCTTCCCTGCCAATCCAAAGACGATCACGAACTACCACTACTCGCTCGAGGCCGATTACCAGCTACCGTTCAACACGGTCGCGACGCTGGGGTATCAGGGCAGCCTGATGCGCCATTTGCTGGTCCAGAACGACTGGCTGGCGATTGCAGCGCAGCGCGGACTGCCGATGAACCCGGTCGTGAACAACATCAACTATTACGACAACGCTGGGAACGCGAACTATAACGCGATGATCGCAACGCTGACGCATAATTTCGACCACGGCTTCCAGGCCGAGGCGCAATACACATGGCAGAAATCGCTGGATGAGAATTCAGGACCGTATTCCGAGGATCCCTATCCATATGACGTGCACGCGGCCTACGCGCGATCGGACTATAACGTTCCCAATGCGGTGAAGTTGTTCGGACTCTGGCAGCCCATGTTCTTCCACGGCCACAATTTCGCGGAGAAAGTGGTGGGTGGTTGGTCCCTCAGCGGTATTTGGAACTGGCACACGGGCTTCCCGTGGAACCCGACGTATACAACAACCAGCAACGTCTATCTGGCGAACAGCCCGTATTCGTCGCTGCGTCCGGCGGGAATTCGGAAGGGCTTTGGGACGAATGTGAGCAATAAGAGCTTCGAGGGAATCGAAAGCGCGAACAAGAATCCCAACTTCGGCGGCGATGGAACACCGTTTTTCCCGGGACCCACTTACACGCCGGGCGGAAGTTTCCCTGCGTCGAGTCCGGGACCGCCTCCGGGAATTCAGCGCAACAGTCTGAATGGTCCGCACTACAGCGATCTGGACGCCAGCCTGACCAAGGCCTTCGGGTTGCCGAATAACAAGGTGCTGGGCGAGAACGCGCGTGTCGAGGTGCGGGCCGATGCGTACAACCTCTTCAACCAAACCAATCTGAACCCGACGTCGATCGACGGCAACCTTGGCTCCGTTGGTCCCGACGGGAGCATAACTTCAGTGAACGGCGATTTCGGCATTGCGCGCGGCGCTCTCGGTAGCCGCACAGTGCAGATGCAGGCACGGTTTAGTTTCTAACGACAGCGAAGAACCGTTAGCTAAGGCTGGTGAGTCAGTCAACAGGGGGATGCCAACGGCGTCCTCCTGTTTCTTTTTGGGCGCGGGATGCGGTAGTTGATGTCGCGTGGAGGATAATTGTCCGGGGAGACGCGATGAAACGATTGAGTTCGGTTTTGGTGACGGCGGCTCTGGTGGCTGCGACGTGGGGCGGTGCGGTTGCGCAGGAGTCGAGCGGTGCGTCAGCAACGATCGTGGTCGATGCGAAGGCGAAGGGC
>DASZYN010000316.1:0-2317 GCA_035545435.1 Acidobacteriaceae bacterium
TCGCCGGTGTGGATCACATTCCCGCGGCTGAAATGGATAAACACATCCGAGTCGGTGTGCGCCTCGGGCGTATGCACCAGCTCCAGATGATCGTTGTTGACCCAAAGCGCCTGCGACTCGGCAAAGGTCTCCTGCGGGAGCCCCGCATCCGGAGCGGCCGGAAACTGCGCCGCGTACGTCACCATGGTCTGCGGCTTCAGCAAGCGCGAGCGCGTATTTTCATGCGCCACGATGAACGCACCCGCCAGATGCAGCGCTGCGTTTCCATCCGTGTGATCGAAATGCCAGTGGGTATTGATCAGCAGCTTCAGCTTGTGCTCGTCCAGTTTGCCCAGCGCATCCAGCAGCTGCGGGGTGCCGGTCGAGATCTGCGAGTCGATGACCAGCTTCCCGTCCGGCCCCAGCTGGCAAACCACGTTGCCGCCGACGCCCTGCAGGAGGAAGATCGTGTCGGTCAGCTTCGTGGTTTTGA
Source organism: Acidobacteriaceae bacterium (assembly GCA_035545435.1). Lineage (GTDB taxonomy): Bacteria > Acidobacteriota > Terriglobia > Terriglobales > Acidobacteriaceae > Palsa-343. The sequence continues at coordinate 473 of DASZYN010000316.1, forward strand.
TCTTTTCGGTTTGTGCCGCCGTGCGCAGCTGCTGCGCCAGGTCAGGATTCGGCTGGACCGCCGGATTCGTGCTCACTGCAGTTGCCGGAGTCTGCGCCGTCGCCGCGTTCGGCGCCGCGCCCGGGTTCTGCCCCGCGGCTTGTGCCAGCAAGGTTCCCTGCGTCAGCCAGGCGGCCGTCGCCAGGCCGGACCCCATCAGAAATTCCCGGCGCGTCCTCATACACCCATTAGAAACCGAAACTCCGCTACGCGCCCTGGACACGCCTACAACAGCCCCGGTGGAAGATTCAGTCCGCCCAGCATGCCCTGCACGTTCGACTTGATCAGCTCGTCCGCCCGCCGGCCCGCTTCGTTGAACGCCGCGGCGACCAGATCCTCCAGCATCTCCACATCCGGATTTGCGCCGGTCAGGCTGCTCACCGCAGCGGGGTCGATGCTGACCTTCAGGACCTCTTTCTTGCCGTTCATCTTCACGGTCACAGCGCCGCCCCCCGACGACGCCTCCACCACGGATGCGGCCAGCTTCTGCTGGATCTGCTCCTGCATCTGTTTGGCCTGGCCCAGCATTTCCTGAAGTTTGAGAGGATTCAGCATCGATTCGTCTTCTTACTCTTTCTGATGTAGTTTTCAGTGCTCGCGGCCCCTTGGCCCCGACTGCTGAGCCCTGAGCCCTGGGGTCTGAGTCCTAAGCCCTGAGCCTTCGGATCTGAGCCCTGCGATCTATCCCTTGTCCCGCAAATCCAGCACGCTGCGAATATCTGCCTTGAACAGCTCCTGAGTCTTCTTTACCAGCGGATTCTCGATCGCCGCCGACTGCACGCTTCCCGCCAGGGGCGCAGGTCCTTCTCGGCCCGGCCCTTTGCTCCCATTCCCATTCTCGCCCGGCACGAACGCGATTTTCTGCGTTGCGCCCATGGCCTTCATTGTTTTCCTGACGACCGCCTCGGCCTCACTGTTTACCGTGAGGGCCAGCATCGTCTTGCGGACCGCCAGCTCCACCTGGATCGCGTTCCCCTGCTGCGTCCAGTTGCCCTGATGGATGAGGTTTGCCGCCGTCTCGTGTCCCGCGTCGGCCAGCGCTGCAACGACCGCCTCGCGGATACGATCCAAATCCGGCGCAGCCTCCGCCGCTCCGGCCGAGGCAGCCAAAGCCAGCGCTCCATCCGTCGATTCTCCCGGTGGCTCCGCCACACCAACCGCCACCGGAGGCTTCGCTTCTCCAACCGGTGCCGCTACAGAATAAGACGGTTTCGCCTCCACAGAAGCTCGCGCCACACTCTCGGCCGGCGACAGCGCTCTGGCGGCCGGTTCTCGATTCAGCTCGGCATTTCGTGGAGGCTCTGAGCTTGTGGCACTCTCGCCTCTGACCTTACGGTCCCGATCCGACTCAAACGGCGATGGCCGCGGCGCAGTCGGCGCCGCCGCGCGTACCTGTCCCGTCACCGGAACGCTGCTGGCTGCGCTCAGTGCGCTGCGGTCTGTGCGCTGACCTACGCCCTGGGACCTGGGACCTGGAACCTGCGACCCCGTTGAGCCACTGAGGATTTCTTCCACCGGCAGCAGTCGTTGCAGATGCACCAGCTTCACCAGCCCCAGCTCCAGATGGAACCGCTGCTCCTGGCGATAATTCAGTTCGTCGAACGTCCGCAGCATCACCTGCAGGAAGCGCGTCAGATCCTCTTCGCCGAACAGCATGGCGGAACGCATCGCACGCGCGCGCTCGTCGGCTGAAATCTGCAGCAGGTCGGTGTTCTCGCCGCCCACCTTCGCCATCAGCGTGTTGCGCAGATACCGGACAAACTGCCGGGCGAGCGCCGACGGGCTGTTGCCCGCATTGAGCAGCGT
>DASZYN010000317.1:0-1562 GCA_035545435.1 Acidobacteriaceae bacterium
TTCCGCTGGGCATCTGGCTCACGCAGAAGCCGCGATGGGCGAGGCCGGGGATTGGGGTCGCCAATGTGCTGCAGACGATTCCGTCGCTGGCGATGTTCGGCTGTCTGCTGCCTCTGCCCTGGCTCGGTGAGCGTGCCAGCACCGTGGCCATCATCGCTCTGACCGCCTACGCCCTGCTGCCGATTTTAAGAAACACATACGCCGGAATTCGCGGGATCGATCCGACCCTGGTCTCCGTGGCGGAGGCCATGGGCCTGACAACCCGGCAGCGCCTGCTCAAAGTCCAGTTGCCGCTGGCGGCCTCCTTCATCCTGGCGGGACTGCGAACCGCGACCGTGACCTGCGTGGGCATTGCGACCATTGCCGCTGCGGTCGGCGCAGGAGGCCTGGGGGAACTGATCTTCCGCGGCGTGGCATCGGTGAACAATGAACTGATCCTGGCGGGGGCGATCCCGGCCGCGGTGCTGGCCCTGGCCTGCGACGGGGCCCTGGGCATCCTGGAGCGTTGGTTCCGTGTGCCCGGCCAGGGAAAGGCAGCATGAGCCGGGCTGTCGCCGTTGCTGCGGCGATCCTGTGCGCGCTGATGACAGGTTGTTCGCCGCCGCGGCCCGATCATCCGGTCGTCGGAGCGAAAAATTTCACCGAGCAGGTCGTGCTGGGCGAGCTGCTCGCCCAGGAGATTGAGGCCAAATCCGATCTCGAAGTGGAGCGCCGCTTCTATCTGGCCGGCAGCTACATCTGCAATCAGGCTATGAAGGCCGGCCGGATCGATGCCTACGTGGAATACACGGGAACGGCCCTGACCGCGATCCTGAAGCAGCCCGTGGATCGCGATCCGCAGCGGGTGCTGGGGACGGTGCGGAATCTGTATCAGTCCAGGTATCAAATTACCGTGGGTCCGCCGCTGGGTTTTGAAAACACGTTTGCCATGGTGATTCGCGGCGACGATGCGCAGAAGCTGCACCTCACCACGCTGAGCGAGGCGGCAAAGTACACGCCGCAGTGGCGCCTGGGCGTGGGGTACGAATTCGAGCAGCGGCCGGATGGTCTGCCCGGGCTTGAGTCGGACTACGGCCTGATGTTCGCCGGCGATCCGCGGGTCATGGACCTCGGCCTGCTCTACCGCGCGCTCCAGGCGCATCAGGTGGACATGATCGCGGCGAATTCAACCGATGCACAGATTCAGACCCTCGGGCTGACCGTGCTGCAGGACGATAAGCGCTATTTCCCGCCCTACCAGGCCGTGCCCCTGGTGCGGGATCAGGCGCTGCAGCAGTGGCCGATCATCGGCGATGCCATGCGAGCCCTCGCCGGGAAAGTCACCGCCCACGATATGCAGGCGATGAACGAGGCGGTGGACGGCGAACATCGCGACCCGGCCGATGTGGTGCGGGATTTCCGGAAGAGCAAGGGTCTCTAGTGCGGCGTCCCGCAAATTCATTCAACAACCGATTTGGTTTTTGTATCAGGGCACGACTTCAGTCGTGCCGTAAGCGACGCTACAACCACGTGGGCTTCAGCCCCTGAGGCCTGCCCGTCGGAAGCCTGATTGTTCAGTCAAC
>DASZYN010000318.1:0-8538 GCA_035545435.1 Acidobacteriaceae bacterium
TGGGGGATATAGGTGAGGGCTACCATCGTGGCACAAAGCGGCGCTTTGCGCTATCGGTCCGCCCGCCCTGCCCTGGAGCTGGCGCACCGGCTGAACCGAGCCCGGCTCTCGAAAAAAGCAGAGGACTTACTGGCGGGCGCCTGTACGCGAAAACCCTCCACGCGAAATTCCTGCAGGCGAAATGCGGCCGAACGGCTGCAAAGCCTGTCCGGGATTCATTTCATGGACCGCCGCTAGCGGCTTCGATGTGAATGCATCGTGGGGTTGGGAGGTCCCGCCAACATGTAAACTGGATTCAGTTGTGAGCTCGTAGCTCAGTTGGTAGAGCAACGCCCTTTTAAGGCGTGGGTCCTGGGTTCGAGTCCCAGCGGGCTCACCACGCACCACGAAATCAGTACTGTCAGAGGTCCCTCGCGTCGCTCGGGATTTCGCCTGCGGGCTCCCGCTCCGCTCACGCCCGCAATTCGGCTCAAGTTCGAGTCCCAGCGGGCTCACCACGCGCCCCCTCTCTCCGCCCCAGCGCGCCCCTCGTTTCACGTGTTGCGGTTGCGCTGCTTCGCCGCTCGCAGGAGCAGCAGCTGACCCTTCTCGATGGTGTAGCCGAGGGTGGTTTTGTGGGTGCTCCCAAAGATGTCCCTGTAGCTGATGACCACAAAAACGCTCAGGAAATCGTCCCGCTGCCGGCGTCCTTTACACCTCAGTTCCATTCCGGTCGAAACTTCGTCATCGGCGGCTACCGGACCCATCAATCCCAGGCTTCCTTTGCGCAAAACCGGGTCGAGCCGGACCGAGTTCGCATCGACAATATCGACCTGAGCGCGAATCTCGTCAATCCATCCAGGTGTCTTGCCGTGGTTTCGACAGGTGAGCCACAGATTGCTCACCACCGTGGTTTCGCAAGGTCCTTCTTCACCAGGCAGCTCGGCCTGGATCTCCGAAGTTTGGACGCGGTCCCCTTCACAACTGAGCTCTGCCAAAATCCACGCTCGTTCGCCGTTCATCACTGCCTGGGCGTTCTGAAGGGCGGCAGTCGCGGCTTCTTTGCCGGACTTCGCCTGGTCCTCGATCCGCCGCAGAATTCGCCACGCGAGGCAGGCTGCGACTACCCCGACCAGAACCAGCGCCCAATTGGACCAGGAAACGGGCGCGAATGCGTCGTGGAATGCGTTCACAATGGCAAAACCTATCACAACGGCTCGCGTGCCCGGGTGGTTCGATCCGTCTCGGCGAAGGACGTCCAGCGGTGGAACCGTGCGTTTGATTCGATACGGTCAAACGGGGGAAGGCTGCCTCTCACAGGCAGCCTGGCACGCTCTCTGCGCATCCGCCGGGCTGCTGTCGGGTCAGCCGTTCACAGCAGGAGTTCGAAGTAGATCAGCGACGTCTTGCGATAGAGCGCCCGCCCCACCTCGCGATAGCCGCACTTCCGGTAGAACTCGCCGGCACCGGCTTCCGCATTCCAGGCATCCAGTCGAATCGCATCCGCAGGCCACTCTCTCGCGATGCGTTGGGCTTGCTCCAGGCACCGGCGACCCACGCCCTTGCCCTGCATCCGCGGATCGACCGCCATCGACGTCAGATACAGCGGTCTCACGCTCCGATGGAAGTACTGCGCGTCAATCGCCCACGGTTTCCTCGTGGACAAAGTCAGGGACGCGACGATCCTGCCACGAAACCTGCCGAGGAACACGCTGCCGCGCTTCATGGCCGCCAGCGCGCCTCTCTCGGTTGGGCGCCCTACCCAAAAGCCCTCGCCGAACCGGTGCGCTAAGTTCCGGTTGACCGCTGTGCGGAAGAGCACCAGCTCCGAGACATCGCGCGCGGTTGCCATCTGCAGGGTCAGGTGCATGGAACTGGTCAGTAGGGGGTGAAATCGCTTTCGTGTGAGCACAAGAATAGCGCGTCGCCGCGCGTTTGGCCGCTGTCGGCGCCAGGTGTCTTTCTGCGGTATCCCCCGGGCGGAATCCTCCGGAGTGGCACCGTCTGATGCCTTTTCTCCCCACTGTCGTAACGGTACTCCAGTTACTGAAGAGGAATGGTTTCTAACCCACTTAAAGCGTTAACTTGACTAGACTTCTACTTCAAGTTCCGTTTTCATTCGGTCGCCGGGTTTGACGCAAAAGCAAACACTTCCCCAGCTAATGGAGAGAGATGCCGAGTTGGGGAGATAACGACAACAGCGAAGCTTCATGGTCGTGGCAATCAGGCCTTAGTCGGATTTCTCTGGCCGGCTATCCGTCTGGCGCCATGGCTGTCCATCAAACTGCAACGGTCCCGCAAGCTGAGGGTGATGCCGCCATGAAGCCGGACGAGAATGCCCGGAACGCCGAGACCACAGAGCAGGCCGACGATGTCGCGACGCTCTACTCGTGGGCCAACCTGCACGGCGCCAAGTATCGCGATTTCAGCGCCTCGCGTCAGGAGATGCGCGCCCAGATGCGGCAGCGCACTCTCTCCGATCGTGCGCGCATCGCACGCGAGGAAGCCAGGAACCGAGCTCCGGCTTTGGGCGAAGGCCCTCGCTGGGAGGATCTGCTGCCCGACAGCGATCGCGAGGCTGCTGCCGGCGCCGCCGCGCCCCCTCGTCGCGAGAATTTTTTCGAACCGCGGGTCGAGAAGGCCGCAGAACCCGAGCGCAGGCCGACGCCGTTGCCGCCGCTTCCGGAAACCAGCGTCCCCACGCGCCACGGCCTCGGGGATGTTCCCTATTTTCGCGATGCCGACTTTCGCGAAGCCGCACCGGATCCACATCCTGTCGAGCGCATCGGAGAGGGCGAAGGCGGCGAAGTGCGCCCGGCATGGCTCACGGAGATTACTCCTCCGCCTGCACCGGCATTTTCCTCTCTGCCTCCGGCTGCGCCTTTGCCGCCGGCTCCGCCTGTGCCTGCCGCTGCGCCGCCGGCTCAGGCTGCGCATCCGTTTCAGACTCCGCATGCCTTCGCTGCTCAGCCGTTGCCCCAGCATCAACCCGCAGCGCCGGCGGTTCCACCGCCTTCCATCGAGGTTCCTGAGAGCGACTCGCTGACGCATTCACGTGAACGCGTGGCCTCGCGCTGGTTCGCGCTGCGCGGTGTTTTCGGCCGCAATCCGGAAGAACTCCAGCCCGCCCACGCGCAGGGTCAGGTTCCGGTACTGACATTTTTTTCTCTCGCCGGCGGCGTGGGCAAAACCAGTCTCGCGGCAGCGATCGGGCGCGCATTGGCTGCGCGTGGCGAGCGCGTGCTCCTCACCGACACCTGCTCCTTCGGCGTGCTCCCGTTTTACTTCGGTGCGCGCGAAATCAAGCCCGGCGTCGTTCGCACCTTCAGCGGCGGCACCAGCGATCCGCCCATTCGCGTGCTCACCCTTGAGGCCGAACGCTACGACGCCGACCCCGATCTGCTCCGTCGCGAAATGACGCGCGGAACCCATGATGTCAGCCGCGTCCTGATCGATGTGGCCACCGGTTCGGCGCCCATGCTGCGCCAGGCTGCGCGCCTGTCGCCGGTCATCGTGGTTCCCGTCGTTCCGGACATGGCTTCGGTGGTCACGCTTCCGGTGCTCGAAGGATTCTTCCGCAATCAGGAAGGACTGCACGGCAAGCCTCTGCAGGCCTGGTATGTCCTGAATCAGTTCGATCCCTCTTCGCCGCTGCATCTCGATGTGCGCGAGGTTCTCCGCCAGCAGCTCGGCGAGCGCCTGCTGCCGTTCGCTGTCCATCGCAGTCCCGCGATGAGCGAGGCTCTCGCGGAAGGCATGACGGTCATCGACTACGCTCCCAGTTCGCCGGCTTCCGAAGACATCATGAGCATGGTCACCTGGATCCGGAATACTTCCGTCGCAGCGGGAACCGGCCAACGCGGAGTGCGCTGGAGCGAACGATGACCCAGGACGAGCTTTGGGAGGGCTTTGAGACCGGGCGCGGACCGTTCTTCAAGCTCCTGCGGCTCGTTCTGATCGCGTTCGGCCTGGTCGCCCTGTTTTTCTTCGGCTCGCTGGCGCTTTCCTGGCCACAGCAGGCGGTCCTGGGCCTGCTCATGGTTCTGCTGTGCGTCTGGCTCAGCCGGGTGTCGGACTCTTACCTCATCACGCTGATCCTGATGATGCTCTCCATGTTCGCGACGTTCCGTTATGGATGGTGGCGCGTCAGCAGCATCTTCGCCTTCTTCCAGGATCCCGGCACGCGATGGGGCCCGGTTGACGTCTTCTTTATCGTGCTGCTGCTCGGAGCGGAAGCCTATGCCTTCGGCATCCTCTATCTCGGCTTCCTGCAGACGGTCTGGCCTTTGCGCCGCGCGCCCGTCGCCCTGCCCGACGATCCCGACGACTGGCCCGAGATCGATCTGCTCATCCCCACCTATAACGAGCCTCTCAGCGTGGTCCGCTACACTGCGCTCGCCTCGCTCAACATCGACTGGCCCGCCGAGAAACTGCACGTCTATATCCTCGACGACGGCAACCGCGAAGAATTTCGCGAGTTCGCCGTCGAAGCCGGCATTGGATACATGACCCGCGGCGACAACTCTCAGGCCAAGGCCGGCAACATCAACAACGCTCTCAAGAGTCTCAGCGCTCCGTACGTCGCCATCTTCGATTCCGACCACGTCCCCACGCGCAGCTTCCTGCAGATGACCATCGGCTGGTTCCTCAAGGATCCCAACCTTGCCATGCTGCAGACCCCGCATCACTTCTATTCGCCCGATCCCTTCGAGCGGAACCTGGGCCAGTTCCGCATCATTCCCAACGAAGGCGAGCTGTTCTACGGCATCGTTCAGGATGGCAACGACTTCTGGAATGCGGCCTTCTTCTGCGGATCGTGCGCGGTCCTGCGCCGCGAAGCCCTCGACGAAATCGGCGGCATCGCCGCTGAAACCGTCACCGAAGACGCGCACACCTGCCTGCGCCTGCAGATTCACGGCTGGAACACTGCCTACATCAATATCCCGCAGGCCGCCGGCCTCGCCACCGAGCGCCTCAGCGCGCACGTCAAGCAGCGCATTCGCTGGGCGCGTGGCATGATTCAGATCCTCCGCATCGAAAACCCGCTCTTTGCGCCGAATCTCAGCTGGCCGCAGCGCCTTTGCTACTTCAACGCCATGACGCACTTTCTCTATGCGCTGCCGCGTCTCATTTTTCTGACCGCGCCGCTCATTTACCTCATCTTCGGCTTCACCAACGTCCCCGGCTACTGGATCGCTATCCTCGCCTACGCGCTGCCGCACCTGACGCTCTCCAGCGTCACCAACAGCCGGATCCAGGGCTACCATCGTCATTCGTTCTGGAACGAGATTTACGAGACCGTTCTTTCGCCCTACATCCTGTTGCCCACGTTGCTCGCGCTCTTCAATCCGAAAGCCGGGAAGTTTAACGTCACAGCCAAAGGCGGCCTTGTCACCCGCACCTTTTTTGACGCGCGCATCGCGCAGCCCTTCATCGTGCTGCTGGCCTTCAACGCACTCGGCCTCCTGATGGTCATTCCGCGATTCATGCACATTCCCGGCCTCGGCTGGCTGTGGGACGGCACGCATCCCGGCACCATCATCACCAACGCACTGTGGACCTGTTTCAACATCGTCATCCTCAGCGTTTGTGTCGCCGTGGCTCGCGAAGCCCGGCAAACGCGCCAGCATGTTCGCATCAACTTCGCCGCTCCCGTGCGGGTCGAAGTTGCCGACGGCCGCATCGTTCCCGGGCAAACCATCGACGTCTCTTCGGGCGGCCTTGCCATGGAGCTGCTGGAGGGCATGCACGCCAACCACGGCGATGCGCTGAAAGTGATCTTCCCGCTCCGCACCGGCGATGCCGAACTTCCGGCCCGAGTCGTCGGCCTCGCCAACAGCGTGCTGCGTCTCCAGTTCGATCCGCTCACCGTCGCCGAAGAAGAGATGCTCACCATGGTGCTCTTCTCCCGCGCCGACTCGTGGCTGGGCTGGGGCGAGTCGCGCGAAGTCGATCAGCCGCTGAAGAGTCTGGCCCGCATCATTCGCATTGCTATGCGCGGCCTCGGCATGTCCATCTCCGCCATGATCCCCCGCCGCCGCAACAAGCAGGAAAAGCGGCAGCAGATGGCGGCCGAAAGTCTGGTGCTTCTCATCACGCTCGGACTGAGCGCATTCTGCGCCTACGCTCGCGCGCAAACCAGCGCTCCGGCTCCACAAAGCGCGCAACCCGTAACGACGGCCCCGGCCCAAACGCCTCCGACCGCGACACCGCAGCCGCCGGCGCCCGCCGCGATCGATCAAAAGAACGCATCGGCCCCGGCCTCGACTGCGCCGCCTGCGGCCGGAACCTTCAGCACTCGCACCAACCTCTTCGATCTGGGCACCACGAACACCGTCAACCTGCACGGCGCGGATGCCTACGACACACTCTACTTCGCGATCCCGCAGAACCAGGTCGTGAAGCAGGCCTCGATGCACCTCTACTACCACTTCTCGCCGAGTCTCATTCCGGCTCAGAGTCACCTCAAGGTCATCCTCAACGGCACCACCTTCGCAACCCTGCCCGTTCCGCAGACGCCGAATAATGGCGCGGTTATCGAGTCCGACGTCGTGGTCCCGCCCGACCTTCTGGTTCGTAACAACCAGCTCACCTTCGAGCTGATCGCGCACTACACGAACACCTGCGAAGACCCCACCAACTCCGCGCTCTGGGCGCACATCGATCCCAACACGAGCCTCGCCCTGTCCGGCGTTCTGCTGCCGCTCGCCAACGATCTCAAACTGCTGCCGCTCCCGTTCTTCGATTCCCAGCTCGCGCAGCCGCCGGTCATCCCCATCGTTTTCGGGTCGGCGCCCTCCACGAAGGGCCTCGAAGCCGCCGGCATCGTCACCTCCTGGTTCGGCATGCTCGGCGACTACCGCTCGGTGCATTTCCCGGTGTCCACCGGCAACCTGCCCACAGGCAACGTTGTGCTCATCGCTGAGAGTGCCAACGCGCTGCCGCCCGGGCTGAATCTTGACCCGCCGCTGTCGCCGACCGTGGCCATTCGCACGAATCCAGTCGATCCGTACGGCAAAGTGCTGATCGTCACCGGCAACAATGCGGATCAGACCCTGGTCGCCGCGCAGGCGCTCGCCACCGGCTGGCCTGGTTTAGAGGGCGCGACGGCCTCGGTGAACCAGCTGAATCTCCCCGTGAAGAGCAGCCCCGACGATGCGCCTCGCTGGCGTGTTGCTAACGACCAGGGTCGCGTGCCTCTCTGGACCGGACCGGCTCAGGCGCTCCAGGGCGACGGCAACGAGCCCCTCATCGCTTACTACAAGGTTCCCCCCGACATCTTCTTCCGCGATGCGCAGCAGAACGTCAAGCTCCACCTCGACTACCGCTATAACGCGGTACCCATCGGTCCCATCTCCAGTCTGCAGGTGGAATCGAACGACGCTTACCTGGGATCGATTCCGCTTTTCTCCGGCAAAGAAGTCTCGCGCCAGTCGGCCGTCAACATTGCCATTCCTGTCGTCAACCTGCGTCCCTTCTCGAACTCCATGCGCTTCCGCTTCACCTTTCAGGCGCTGAAGGGAGGCAGTTGCAATACCACCATCCCCGGCAGCCAAATGGGCGCCATCCTTCGCAGTTCTTACATCGACATCAAAGGCCTGCCGCACTGGGCATCGATGCCGAATCTGGAACTCTTCTCCAATGCGGGCTTTCCCTTCACCCGGTACGCCGACCTCAGCCAAACCACCGTTGTTCTTCCTGAAGAGCCTTCGGCCAAAGAGATCGAAACGTATCTCACGATGATGGGCCACTTCGGCGCCGAAACCGGCTACCCGACTCTGCGCGTCACCGTCGCAGGCCCGGATGCGCTGCAGTCGGGCGCCGACCAGGACTTCGTCGTCATCGCCACCGGGCTGAACAATGGCACCGTCGGGCGGCTGGCCGCCGGCATGCCTGTCACCTTCGGCGACAACTCCATCAAAGTGCAGGACACGCGCGGTTTCTTCGCGGCAATCCATAACATGTGGTGGCGGATTCCCGAGACCGACCAACTCTCAACCGGGATGATCGGCACCACCGGCGTTCCCGACGCGCTGATTGAAGAGATCGAGTCGCCATACTCGAGCGGCCGTACCGTCGTCCTCATCAACGTGAAAGACGAAGCCAGCTATCAGCCCATGCTGAAAGCCTTCCTCGAAGCCTCGCAGTCCAGCGCCGTTTCAGGAACCGTCGCGCTTCTCGAGGGCCCGCGTTTCGAGAGCTACCGCATCGGCAACAACGTTTACCACGTCGGTGTTTTGCCCTGGTGGACTGCGTTGCAGCTCTGGTTCATGCAGGTACCGTGGATGGTCGACCTCGCTGTGCTTGCGATCAGCTTCGTCTTCGCCATCTGGATTCGCAGCTGGCTGCGCAGCCGCGCCCGCCGCCGACTGCAGGTCGTGGAGAGCCTATGAGGTTCTGTCGCAACAGCCTCGCAGTCCTGGCTCTCGCGGCATTCGTTTGCATCGTACCGGCCCATGCGCAGTCCTCCGCCGTGCAGTCGCTGCTCGAAAAGGCGCAGTCCCAGGAACAGTCCGGCCACATCGATCTTGCCGCGCAAACCTGGCAGCAGGTTCTTCT
>DASZYN010000319.1:0-1557 GCA_035545435.1 Acidobacteriaceae bacterium
GACAGTGGATTTGAGATTCTCCGCTTCTGGCGGAGCACTCCGCGTCTCAAGCCCATCCCCGTCGTCGTCTGGACCCTGGCCCGGGACACCCAGCTTGAAATCTGCCGCTACTTTGGCGTTCGGGAGATCGTCTCGAAAGACGACGATCCCAATGTGCTCAGGGCGGCACTCGCCAGCACGATTGCCGGGCGTACCACGACGGCGAAAGAATAGGCCCCGCTCTCCACGACGCCGCCTCGCCTTCATGCACGCTTGCCCAGGCTACGCACCCGTTTTCCAGCGTTCCCCGAGGCAGCGTGTTGCAACCTGGACTTGCCCAATGCAAGCGTGTACAGTTGCCTCCGATATGACCATCGAATTTTCCCGGGGAGGGAGCGAACAGGCGTGAACCTGACCACGATCGACTGGCTCATCATGTTGCTGTACTTCGCTTTTGTGCTGGGCATTGGCTTCGCACTCAAGCGGTTCATGAAAACCAGCAAGGATTATCTGCAGGCCGGCCGCTCGCTGCCCGCCTGGATCTGCGGACTGGCTTTCATCTCGGCCAATCTCGGAGCCCAGGAAGTCATCGGCATGGGCGCTTCCGGCGCCAAGTATGGCATCGTCACCAGCCACTTCTACTGGATCGGCGCCATCCCCGCCATGATCTTCGTCGGCGTCTTCATGATGCCCTTCTACTACGGGTCGAAGGCGCGCTCGGTGCCGGAGTTTCTCCGCCTGCGTTTCGACGAGAAGACCCGTGCATGGAATGCCTGCAGTTTTGCCGTGATGACGGTGTTCTCGTCGGGCATCTCGATGTACGCGATGGCGCGACTGATTCAGACTCTCCACGTTTTCGACAAGCTGTTCGTCGATCTGGGTTTGCCGGTGGAGTGGATCTTCCATTTCTCGATCATCCTCTCGGCCCTGATCGTGCTGTGCTACATCTTCCTGGGCGGCCTGACCAGCGCCATCTACAACGAGGTTCTGCAGTTCTTTCTGATCGTGGCGGGTTTCCTGCCGCTGGTTTGGGTGGGGCTCAGGAACGTCGGGGGCTGGAGCGGGTTGAAAGCCTCGCTCCCCGCGGCGTACATGCATTCCTGGAAGGGCATGGGCAGCGCCAGCACCAATCCGCTCGGAGTGGACTGGTTTCCGCTGGTCGCCGGACTGGGTTTCGTTCTTTCCTTCGGATACTGGTGCACGGATTTCCTGGTGATTCAGACGGCGATGGCGGCGAATTCGGAAGAGTCGGCACGCCGAGTTCCGCTAATCGCCGCCATTCCGAAGATGTTCTTCCCGTTTCTGGTCATCCTGCCCGGCCTGATTGCGATTGGCACGCCCATGGTGACCCAGCACGTGATGGGTTCAGCGGCGCCCGTCGGCCTGGCGGCGACCACCGCCGGCTCGGAGAACCTCAATGCAGGCCGAGGACTGATCCCGGCAAAGGTCGATCCGGTGACGGGCAAGGTCATGCTCGACACACATGGCCAGCCGGTGCTCGACTATGACCTCGCCATCCCGAACATGTTGCTGCACTACTTCCCCACCGGAATTCTGGGCCTCGGCCTGACGGCGCTG
>DASZYN010000320.1:0-1884 GCA_035545435.1 Acidobacteriaceae bacterium
AGAATCGCCTGCCGCGTCACATCCGGCGTCACAAACGGATTGCCATCGCGATCGCCGCCGATCCACGACCCGAACGCCAGCAGCAGCGGCAGCTCCGAAAGCTCGATCTCGAGGCCGTACTCGCTCTTCAGCGCCGCAGCCACTTCCTGGTAAAGCCCCGGCAGCGTCTCAAACATCGAAACATCGTAGTAGTCCAGCCCCATCCGGATTTCATCCGTCACCGCCGGCTTGCGGCTCCGGACTTCATCCGTCTGCCACAGCGCCGTGATCTCCGCCGTCAGCGCCTCTTCCAGCGCCGCCAGCTCTTCGTCGGAAACCGGAATGCGATCCAGCCTCTCAAGAAACTCCGCCATCCGCCGCCGCTTCATCAACACCGACCGCCGCGCAATCTCCGTCGGATGCGCGGTGAACACCGGCACAACCAGGATCCGGCGCAGCCACGCCAGCGCCTTCTCCGCCGAAATCCCCGCCTCCCGCATCGCCCGCAGCGTGCCGCGCAGCTCGCCGCGCTGCGTCTCTCGCTTCTGATCGCCGGTGATCTGGATCGACAGCCGCCGCCGTTTGCGGTGGTTCGTCTCCGCCAGATTGATCAGCTCGAAATAAAACGCAAACGCCCGGCTCAGCTGGTCCGCCCGCTCCACCGGCATCGCGCTGATGTTCAGCACCGCCATCTGCATCAGGTTTTCGGCTTCGCGTGCCTCGCCCCTGCCCTGCAGCTCCCGCCGCCGGATCGCCGACTGCCGCAGCTCTTCAACCTTCTCGTACAGCGCCGTGCCCGCCTGTTCCCGCAGCACACGTCCCAGCAACTGCCCCAGCGACCGTACGTCGCGGCGCAGAGGAGCTTCCTTTAGGTCGCCGGTGCGCGCTTCCAGTTCCGCCAGGCGCTGCTCCCAGCTCTCAGGTTTCCAAAGAGACGGCATCTGTTCTGATTAAAACAGAGAGCGATGCAGTTAGAGCCCTCCGGTTAGCCTGACCCCATCTTGAAAGAGCCACGGATGCAGAACCGAATCGCGGATCGGCACCCGCGCCGAAGCGCTTCATTCACTCAGCGCCTTCAGGCGCTCAAGACGCGATGACTCGCGAGAATCGGAACCCAGACGGCGCGCCAGGAGCGGATACGCCTTCCTGAAATAAGGCCTGGCTTCCTCCGGCCGGCCCATAGCAAGAAGGAGCTCGCCCAGCTCTTCTGAGACGAAGCCCTCTTCCGGGTATTGGCTCAGTTCACTCTGAATGGCCAGCGCATCCTCGTACCGATGCAGCGCGCGCAGGCATCGGGCAACGCTCCAGCGCAAAACTCGAATGCGAACAGGATTGCCCGTTGCTTCCTGATCCCTGAGCGCTTCCTCAAACGTGCCAAGCGCCTGGGCAAAGTCCCCCCGATCGAACCACGCCCAGCCCAGATTATTCAGAAGGCTCCCCTTCCACCGCCGCGCACGCTCATCGTTCGAATGGGCCGCCAGATCGAGCGCCTTCCGATTCCATTCGATCGAGGCGTCTCCGCCGCTCACGATTCCCAGCATGTGGGCGGCGTCCACGGCGAAATAGTCGAACCCTCCTTCTTCCGCCAGGGCAAGCGCGCGCATGAAGTATTCCCGCGAACCTTCCCGATCGCCGGATGAATTCCGCAGCCGGCCGGACTCCAGTTGAACCCGGATTCTGACCGTCACGGATGGATTCTCAGACACCCTGGCAAGCTCGCCCCACGCTTCATCAAACCTGCCCTGCAGTCCCAGAGCGCGTGCCATCTGCGTGCGCAATTCATCAGCCGACCCAGGATGAGCGTCGAGCGCAGCTCTCAACCGCTCGCAGCCCTCAGCCGGCCGACCGATCGTCCACAAGGCATCGATCTCTTCGCTGGTCAAAGTACGAGCAGCATCGGATTGA
>DASZYN010000321.1:0-8245 GCA_035545435.1 Acidobacteriaceae bacterium
GGTGAAAAACACCATATGTTCATCGTGGGCCACAATCTCGTGTGGCACAGCCAGACGCCCGCCTGGGTCTTCCACGACGACAAGGGTAATCTGCTCACGCGCGACGCGCTGCTCGCCCGGATGCGTGATCACATCCACACCGTCGTTGGACGCTACAAGGGCCGCATTCAGTCCTGGGACGTCGTCAACGAAGCACTCAATGAGGACGGAAGCCTCCGTCAATCCCTCTGGTACAAGATCATCGGCCCCGACTACATCGAGAAGGCCTTTCAGTTCGCGCATGAAGCCGATCCCGCTGCCCAGCTGAACTACAACGACTACAACATTGAGAATGAAGCCAAGCGTAACGGAGCGATTGCCCTCGTCAAACAGCTTCAGGCCGCGGGCATTCCCATCAGCACGGTGGGCATCCAGGAGCACGATAGTCTCGACTGGCCGACACTCGATCAGCTCGACGCCAGCATTGATGCCTTCGGCAAACTCGGAGTGAAAGTCGCCATCACCGAACTCGACGTCGATGTCCTGCCCCGAGCCACGCGCAACCAAACTTCCGACGTTTCGGTCCGCGCAGCGCAGGATCCCGCGCTCAATCCCTGGCCCAACGGCCTGCCCGAATCCGTCGAACAACAGCTAACGAAGCGCTATGCCGATCTGTTCGGCGTCTATCTGAAGCACCGCGATGTAGTGAATCGTGTGACGCTCTGGGGCGTCACCGACGCGGATTCATGGAAGAACAACTGGCCCGTTCCCGGCCGGACCAACTATCCTCTGCTCTTCGATCGCGACGGCAAACCGAAACCGGCCTGTGATGCCGTCATTCGATTGGCGAGCGGAAAGTAAAAACGCACAACGGGCAGGGGCTGCATCCGCATGATTGAATTCAGGAGTGAATCTTCGCGATCACGTCATCCAGTGCAGTTTCCCAGGGCTTAAGCTGCACACCAAAGCGCTCCTGGAGTCGTGCATTCGATAAGACGGAGTTTCGCGGCCGCTTTGCCGGCGTCGGATATTCGCTGGTTGGAATCGCATTGACCTCCGGCTTGCGGCCATTCAGCAGCCCGGCAGATCGCGAAAAGATTGCTCGGGTAAAGCCACACCACGTCGTTTCCCCGCCGCAGGTCATGTGATAAAGCCCCGCCCATTCGCTCGTCTGGCCAAATTTGCCCTCGAGAACGCCATCGACAATCTCACGCGTCGCCCGCGCCAGTTCCAGGGACGTCGTCGGAGCACCAAACTGATCGTCCACCACGTTCAGCGAATCGCGCTCGCGTCCCAGCCGTAACATTGTCAGCAGAAAATTCTTGCCGTGCGGGCCATAGACCCAGCTGGTGCGAAAAATCAGATACCTTCCGCCCACCTCACGGATCCCCTCTTCTCCAGCGAGCTTGCTCGCGCCGTAGACGCTCAATGGATTCGGCGCGTCGGCTTCGGTCCAGGGTCCTTGTTTCGTCCCGTCGAAGACATAGTCGGTCGAGTAGTGCACCAGCAGAGCCCCCGTCTTCAAAGCTTCCTCCGCCAGAACCCGCGGCGCGCGCGCGTTGACCGCTGCCGCGATCTCAGGCTGCGACTCGGCTCGATCCACGGCTGTGTAGGCCGCTGAGTTCAGAATGACGTCTGGTTTCACTGTGGCGACAGCCGATCGGATCTGGTTTGGATTCGACAGATCCACGACTTCACGGTCAACGGCGACCATCGGGTTCGTGCCGGCAAAGCTGCGCTGCAACTCCAGCCCCAGTTGCCCCGAACCACCAATGACCAGCACGCGCGGTCCATCGCTCACGGAAAGACCTCAGCCTCGCGCAGGCTCGCGCCCTTCCCATCCTTGTCCGACACAATGACACAGGCTGCCTCCAACGGCCAGGGTATCGCCAGTTCGGGATCGTCCCAGCGAATCGTCCGCTCGCCGGCTGGATGGTAAGAGTCGGTGACCTTATACGCAAATCCCGCCTCTTCGCTCAGCGCGAGGAAGGCATGTCCGAAGCCCTCCGGGATCCACATCATCCTGCCGTTCTCGCCACTCAATTCCACCGCCACATGCTTCCCAAACGCTGGCGAACTCCTTCTGAGGTCCACCGCCACGTCCAGTACAGCGCCGTACGCCACACGCACCAATTTTCCCTGAGGCTGAATCACCTGGTAGTGAATGCCACGCAGCACGTTCTTTTTCGATATGGAGAAGTTGTCCTGAACCCAGCGGTTCGGCAATCCAGCCTTCTCCGCCATCGGCAGACTCCAGGTCTCTAAAAATGCCCCTCGATCGTCGCGAAAAATCTTCGGAGTCAGGACTAAGACTCCAGGCAATGCTGTCTGCTCCACGTTCATTCGTTCTCCCTGGACGAAAAAAATGGCTCGCGCAAAGCTTTTGAAGCTACTCGCCCCTCGTGTGCAGCGGCGATTCTCGTGACTGGCAGTGCTTTGCGAATTTCCATCTCGGCTTCGGTGCGCATACTCCAACTCTCAACCAGCGGCAGGAGCCATCGCCCTGGCGATCAGCTTTGTGGTGCTGAACCCCTCGACAGTGGGCACAATTTTCACGCGGCCGCCCCAGGATCGAACTTCCGAGGCTCCCACCACGGAGTCTTCGTTGTAGTCGCCTCCCTTCACGATCACGTCGGGCCTCAGCGTCTCAATGACGCGGATGGGTGTCGGATCGTCGAACGTCACAACGGCATCGACCGCGGCCAGAGCGGCGAGGATCCGCCCACGCTCCCATTCCCCAACGATCGGTCGCGCATCGCCCTTGAGCTTCCGCACCGACGCGTCGCTGTTAATCGCTACTACAAGGCGATCGCCCTCGCGCCTCGCAGTTTCCAGAAGCGTGATGTGCCCAACATGTAACAGATCGAAGCATCCATTCGTGAAGACGATTTGCTGCCCCGATGAGCGCCACGCTGACACTCGACCCCGCAGGGCATCCAGAGACAGCATCTTCTCCTGAGCCTGCAATTCAATCTGCGGCGTCAGGCTGATCAGGAGCTCGTCCCGGTTCACTGGCACGGTCCCGACTTTACCGACCACGATCCCGGCAGCTACGTTCGCCAGCTCTACGGCCGATTCCATTTCAAGCTGGCTCGCCAGAGCTAACGCCAGCGTGGCAATCACTGTGTCGCCCGCGCCGGAAACGTCGAACACCTGCCGCGCAGCTGCCGGAGCGAGATATTGGCGATCCCGCCGCAGCACTGCGATTCCCTTCTCGCTCATCGTTGCTGCAATCGATTCCACTTCCAGATCGCTGACCATCTTTTGCCCGGTAGCAAGCATCAGCTCCACGTTCGCGGCCGGAACGCCAGTCGCCGCAGAAAGCTCTGCCAGGTTTGGACAGATCGTGGTCGCCCCGCGATAGCGCGCGAAGCTTTGCTGCTTGGGATCCACCAGCACCGGCAGTCCAGCCTTTCGTGCAGTCCTTATCGTGTGCTGGCACACCGGCTCGGTCAGCAGGCCCTTGGCATAGTCCGATAAAACCACCGCATCGACCGTTGCGACCAGGGCGTCGATTTTTTCCAGCAGCGCCTGATACGCCTCAGGTTCATATTCACAGGCTTTTTCGGTGTCGAGGCGAAGCATCTGCTGTCGTCCGGCCAGGATCCGCATCTTTGTCGTTGTGGGATGGCTGGTTGTGGTGACCAGTTCCGGCTCCACTCCTGCCTCACGAAGCGCCCGATCCAGTGCGTATCCATCGGCATCTTCCCCACGGAATCCCAGCAGCGTCGCTTTCGCACCCAGGCAGACAATATTCACGGCGACGTTCGCGGCGCCGCCAGGTTGCTCGGTTTGCCGGGCAGCTCGCACGATAGGCACTGGCGCTTCCGGCGAAATCCGTTCAACGTCGCCCCAGATATAGCGATCCAGCATCAGGTCCCCGATGACCAGCACCCGAGCGCCGCGCCACTCCCCCTGAACGAGTTGAATAATGCGGTGCAGATCCCGAATCATCGCCCGGCTTTTTCCTTTTCCGCGATCTGCCGCTCACACACGCTCTGGTCAACCCAGTCGCACAGCATATGTCCGCAAAGAATGTGCGCTTCCTGAACCCGAGCCGTGTCCTTTGACGGAACGCACAGCGTTGCATCCGCGAGCGCAGCCATGGCTCCGCCACCCATGCCCGTCATCGCAATATTGAAGGCTCCCAGTTCGCGGCCCTTCTCCAGCGCCAGGCAGACGTTCGGGCTGTTGCCCGATGTCGAGATGCCGACCAGCACATCCCCCTCGACGCAAAGAGCTTCCACCTGACGGCTGAAGACGCTTTCGTAACCGTAATCGTTGCCGATCGACGTCAGCACTGACGTGTCCGTCGTCAGCGCGATCGAAGCCAGTCCGCGACGCTGGCGCCGAAACCTGCCCACGAATTCAGCTGCCAGATGCTGTGAATCTGCAGCACTTCCGCCATTGCCGCACCACAGGACCTTGTTGCCGCTCATTACGGCACGTGTCAATTCTTCCGCGATGCGCTCCAGCACCGTTATTTGCGCGCGCAGGCTTTCGATTACGAGCAAGTGCTCCCTGATCGCGTGGTCGAAGATTGAAATCGAGTTCAACGATGATGGCATGGCTGACTCGCAGGAGGGCCTCTCAACTGGAGTGCCGACGCTCGCCCAAAATCATCATATCGTCATACCCCGCGCTTAACGATCGACAAAAGCGAATCGCTGAAAGCAATACAGGGCACGGATATTCACGGATCAACCAGGCCATTCCGGACGCGGTCCGCGATGCGATTATCCCGTCCGGCCAGACCTGCGCGACTGATCAACCCAGTAATCCAACAAATCCTGCAGCATCTCCTCGAACCGAATCTCTGGCGACCAACCCAGCTCCCGCCGAATCTTCGAGCAATTGCCGCCGGAACGCATGATTTCACGATCCCTGACTCGAAGCGGGTCCAGTTGTGTTGTCACCCCAATATGGGCGAGATCCGCGAGAGTCTCAACGACGCGCCCCATGCTGACCATCGAGCCCGAACAAACGTTATAAACCTCGCCGGGCACTCCGCGGCTGGCAAGAAGAGCGTAGGCGCGAACAACATCGCGCACGTCAGTGATGTCTCGACGAGGATCCAGCCGGCCGGTTTTCAGCTCGATAGTTGCCTGGCCGGCAGTCACCGCTGCTGCAATGCCCCGGGCAAACTCGGGACACGCAAAACTCGGGGGCTGACCGGGACCCGTATGATTGAAGGGCCTGGCGATCACCACGGCGAGGCCGAAGTCGTCGAAGTAGGACCGTGCAATCTGCTCGCCGATGAGCTTACTCGTGGCATAGGGAGACATCGGCTGCAGACGATCTCCCTCGCTGAAGCCCTCGTCACCGGAGTCAATCTCGCCATATAGATTGCCGGTGCTCACCAGAACCACCCGCGCCTGGCTTCCAGTCTGTCGCAGGCTCTCCAGCAGATTGAACGTACCTGTCGCATTGACATCGAATACCAGTTCCGGATTGGCTTTGCTGGTCGGAACATGGCTGATCGCAGCCAAATGAAAGACCATCTCCGGCTGCTCGGCCGCCAGAACCTTTCCCAGGCCCACTCGATCCCGCAGATCGACGTCGTGAATCCGGAACCCGGCCAGGGAGACCGGATGCTTCGTGTCCGTTGCTGCCCGTGCAATTCCGACGCATTCGATATTTTGACTGCGGAGGTATGCGGCCAGCCACGGTCCCACGAACCCGGTGATGCCCGTAATGAGAGCGCGTGGCAACTCGTTACATTCCTGCGGAGAAATGAACCAGCTTCGGGTTTTGCCGGTTACGCTCCAAATCGGCATCCACCATCATGGCGATCATCTGCTCGAAAGTGGTTCGCGGTTCCCAACCAAAAGCCTGCCGCGCTCTTGAAGCGTCACCGCATAAATAATCGACTTCGGCAGGACGAATGAGAGTGGGATCGACTCGCACATAATCCTGATAGTCCAGATCCTGATACGCGAATGCTACTTTGAGCAGATACTCCACTGAATGACTGACGCCTGTAGCAACGACGTAGTCCTGCGGGCCTTCCCCCTGCAACATGTGCCACATCGCGGAAACGTAGTCGCCCGCAAAGCCCCAGTCGCGCCGGGCGTTGAGATTCCCCATAGAAAGCTCCGTTTGCAGACCGAGCTTAATCCGAGCGACCGCATTCGTTACCTTCCGGGTTACGAATTCCAATCCGCGCCGTGGCGACTCATGATTGAACAGAATTCCCGAGCAGGCGAACATGCCATAGCTCTCGCGATAGTTCTGCGTCATGTAGTGACCGAAGACCTTAGCCACCGCATAGGGGCTCCGCGGATGGAAGGGCGAAGATTCATTTTGGGGTGGGTTCGTCGCACCGAACATCTCGCTCGAGGACGCCTGATAGAAGCGGATCTTTGGATTGACGACTCGACACGCTTCCAGCAGCCGCGAAACGCCTAAAGCCGTGAACTCTCCGGTGAGATCTGCCTGACGCCACGATGTTGCAACAAAGGACTGTGCCGCGAGGTTATAAACTTCGTCCGGTTCACTCTGCTCGATGGCTGCCACAAGCGAGTTCTGGTCGAGCAAATCTCCGGAAATGAGCTCAATCCGATCGACGACATTGATGAGTCTGTCCAGATTGAGCGAGCTGCTTCTGCGGACCAGTCCGCTGACTCGATATCCCTTCTCCAGAAGAAACTCGGTGAGATAGGATCCATCCTGGCCGGTAATTCCTGTAATTAAAGCTTTGCTTGGCATTTTTTGAACTTTCAGTCGTCCCTGTGTTATCTCCGAGCCCGTCAATCGTTAAGGAACATCGTCGACCCCGTCAACTGCTCGCTGTCCGGATGAGTCCATCGTCCTTTTGATCGACGGACAAATCTCGCAAACACTCAAACTGAATCGTTCGCGTCAGGGCATCCTGGAGTGAATACGGGGGACGGAAACCGGACTCGCGCACCCGGTCTGCGCGGAATTGCGTCGTCTCACAGAATTTTTGCACTCGCACTGCGCTGACTGGAAAATTCCGGCCACTGAGATGAGCCAGCAAATCGAGTATTCGTCCAGCCCCCATCGCGATGCTCTTCGGCACACGCGGCGCCCGTCCGGATTTCCCCAAACAACGTCGAATGTAGTCTACGAGATCGCCGGTGCGCATATCCGGGCCGTCCACATAATTAAAGATGTGGGTGCCCGGACCGAGTGACAGCGTATGAACCAGGAATGCAGCCACATTGCCCACATAGGCAATAGATTTAGTATTGTCTCCGGACCCTACCATCAGAAATTTGCCAGTGGCGATCTGGTGGATAAGGTTGTAGACGTTTCCTCTGTTGCCCTCCCCGAACACCACGGTCGGCCGAACAATAACCAGAGTTCTTGTTGGATCTTCCTGAGCCCAGGCACGATACACCTGCTCTGCTTCCAGCTTCGTTATTCCGTATGCGTTAAAAGGGGCAAATGGTCCCGTTTCATCGACGGGTCGGGGTTGAAAACCGTAAACCGCGACGCTGCTCGTAAAGATGATCTTCTGCACTTTCGCACGATTCGCGGCCTCGCACACCTGCTGGGCGCCATGAACGTTGGTTTCGTGGTACCTGGAGAGCGGTCGGACGTCGTCGCGATGTTCGGCAGCCAGGTTGATGATTGAGCCTGCTCCGCGCAGGATTTCGCTCAGTGAGTCCTCACGCCGCACATCGCATTCCGTCCACAACCCCGGAAATGTTTCGCTTCTCGAGACATCGCCGATTTCCACGGCGCTCCCCTGGTCCCGCAGGAGCTTCGTCATCCTGGTACCGATAAACCCCGAGCCCCCGAGGATTACAATTTTGCGCGCGTCAGGAGTCGGGTCGGTCGTTGAGTTGCTGGAATACACGCGCTAATTCTATCGCAGGCGCGAATCTCCCCGACCGCCACCTGAGACTTCGGGATCCATTCGCTGCACCGAATGTGGTGTTTCTGAAGTTCTTTTACCTTGTCATCCCGACCGGACCCTGAGCGTAGCGAAGGGGAAGCGGAGGGACCTGCTTCTCTTCCGCAGAAAGAAATTTCGAAAACACCACGCTAAGCAGGCAAGATCTCTTCACCCTGTAAGCCGACCATTCATCGGCCAGGTCATTTTACGGTTCGCTTCTCAGATCGGGTTACGCTCCCGTCCCGCACCCTGCAATCGAGGCATCACTGCAGGCATCACAAGCACGAACTCTGAGCCTAAAGTGCCTGATTCCGATAAAGTGAGATGTCAGCAGCCAGTCCCTTCCTCGAAGCCCTCAAAATGGCGCCAGCGAGGCCTGGATTAGAGAACAGCGATCGCACA
>DASZYN010000322.1:0-2164 GCA_035545435.1 Acidobacteriaceae bacterium
CGGCGATCCACTCGAATCGCTTCCCCGGTGCTGGCGCCGATCGTTTCCACAAAGCTCATGGGCGTCAATTTTTTCAGGGGTTCCAACGCAAATTCTAGCAAAGCAAGGTCAACGCCAACGGTGACGCTCATCACTGCGAGCCTTTAGACTTCAGCAAACCGATGGGCCGCTCCGCCGAAAAGAACGGTCCAGGCGCCCTGGAACCCGCTCTCCGCGCACAACGCCGCTGCGAGCGGCTGCGTCGAAGCCTCTATGCCGGACGACGCTCCGCCGCTGCCAGTCACTTCATCGACGGAACCGGAATGGGCCGTGGAGGCCCGGTCCTGCTACCGCGATGTCATCGCGGCTCTCCACGAGGGCCATGTCGAGTGCGCCGTGGGCGGCGCCTTCGCCATCCAGAAACATACTGGCGCATGGCGAATCACCAAAGATCTGGATGTCCTGCTCGAGGCGCGGTCCATACCCGGCGCCCTTGAGCTGCTGCGCCGAGCCGGTTTTGAAACCTGCATCGAGGACCCGGTGTGGCTGGCCAAAGCCTGGCGCGGCAAATACTTCGTCGATCTGATCTCGGGCCTCGGCAACGCGAGTCTGTGTGTGGAGGCCAGCTGGATCGAACGCGCCTCCCATGAAGAAATTCTTGGCGTACCCACCCGAGTTCTCGCCGCGGAAGAGATGATCGCCTCTAAAGTCTTCGTCGCCCGGCGCGAACGCTTCGACGGGTCGGACGTCGTGCACCTCATCCGTGCCTGCGGCGACCGGCTCGACTGGGCGCGGGTGCTGCACATCCTCGACCGGCACTGGCAGCTGCTCTTCTGGTCCCTCAATCTGTTTGCCTATATCTATCCAGGTCGCACGGAGCTGGTGCCCGAGCGCATCTGGACCGAGCTTATGAATCGCTTCCACGAAACGGTGAAGCATCCCCAGCGCGACGCTGCATTCCGCGGCTCGCTGATCGATCCCCTCATGTTTGCGATCGACGTCAACGAGTGGGGCGAACGCAACCTCTATCGGGAATACTGTGAGCACCACCCCGATCTTCTGGTGCGGGGGGCGGAGGACTGTCCGAAATGAAGGTCGCAGCCGTCGCCGATATCCATATCAAGGAGAAAAACCGCGAGCACGACGTCCGCGCCTTCTCGCGCGTCAACGACATGGCCGAGACCCTGGTCATCGCGGGGGATTTCACCGATCACGGCCTGCCTGAAGAAATGCGCGGGTGCCTCGCCGTGCTCGAACACGTTCGGATTCCGATCATCGCCGTTCTCGGGAACCACGACCACGAGAGCGGCCACCAGGACGAGCTAGCCGGCATGCTGCGCGTCGCCGGCGTCCATCTGCTGGATGGCCAGTGCTTCGAAGCCGGGGGCATCGGGTTCGCGGGCACCAAAGGCTTCTGCGGCGGCTTTTCTCCCTATGAGCTGATGCCTTTTGGCGAGGGCGGCATCAAGACCTTCGTGGAGATCGCCGAGCGCGAGGCCATCAAGCTCGACTACGGACTCGCCCAGCTCCATACACCGGTGAAGATCGCGGTCACCCACTACGCGCCGATCAAAGAAACCGTCATCGGCGAGCCGGAGCCGATCTTTCCCTTCCTCGGAAGCTCACGGCTGGAACGTGCTCTCCATCGCCATAAGCCTGCGCTCGCCCTGCACGGTCACGCTCATCACGGAACTTTCTCGGCGGAGGCCAAATGTGGCGTGCGCGTCTGCAATGTGTCGCTGCCCGTTCTGCGCGAACGCGGCCAGGAACACCCTTTTGCGGTGTTCGACTTCTGAGCCGGCACGGACGCTGACAGGAGGCGCCCCTGAGGAGCGCCTCCCGCGTCGTCCTTACGAGGCCTTCCGCTTCGACACCTTCGCCTTCGCGGCCGGCTTCGCCTTCTTCGCATCTCCCAGAAATTCGCCCACCGGCGTCGAGTCGGCCGGCGAGGTTTCTTCGGAGTTGAGTTCGGGGTCGTACGGATTCGAGTCCAGCTGCTCACTGTTCTTATCGAGGCCGCCGTCCACCTCCGATTCCACCAGACGCAGTCCGTTCCCTGTGTTCCACGGACCCGTCACATCCTTCTCACCCTCATCGCCTTCGCCCGTCGAAGCGTTGAAGTACTGGTCGACCAGTCCCGGCGTCGGCGCAATCGTCCCGATCGAGAACGGGGACTTCTCCATGC
>DASZYN010000323.1:0-1750 GCA_035545435.1 Acidobacteriaceae bacterium
GTACGCTTCCCAGGGCCTCGAGATCGATTTTAGCTGCGTGTGTTGGGGCGGAGATCTGATATTCACTTCGGCAAAGAACAGCTGGTCGTGCAGACAACTTAACAGTACAGCGCTGGTATCAGATGATACATCTATGCCGCCGCTTCTTGTGAGATTTCGTCGCCTGCTCGTTTCGCTTCTGGTGGTAACAGATGACTCTGCTCGTGTGCCGTCTCTCCGAAATGCCGCGACGACGGCGAAACACGATCGCGCATCGATGGTTCAGGGCCCGGCACACTTGTTCCGCCGTGAGCTTTGGATTTTTCCCCCCGCAGTCGCTCCGTGTGGGTAGCGACGAATCCCAGCACGAGCAGGGCCAGGATCAGGTGTCGCATCAGCCCTGTGTAGTTACGCCCCTCGTAGTGCATCAAGCCCGCTTCTTGCTTGCCCAAGCGAAACGCATGCTCGACCGTCCAGCGCCGAAAGGCGACTTTCAGCACGTGAGCGACGGATGCCCCCGTCGCGTTGGTCAGGAAGTACTTCACCTCGGCCGTCGCTTCATTGATTGCCACGATGAGAACGTGCTGCCGGCCAGCCACCCAGACCGTCGCAGAGCTCGCCCGCCACACCGAGTCAGGCACGGTCCGGTGCGCCAGCCGGTAGCGTTGCCCCGCCTTGGCGTCTGCCACCGTCAGCCGTTCGTTGGCCCGCTGTACCTTGCCACCCACACGGGCGCGGACGACGAAATTCACCGGCACTTCGGCCACGAACCGCTGCTCGACGAGGTTCAAGATCCACAGGAAAGGCACGGCGGCACCGTAGCCCTCGTCGAAGACGAGCCAGTCAAAAGTCAGGCCATTGCGTTCAAGGCGGATCAGCTCATCCAGCGCGATGTGCCACTTTGGTCGGTAGCGCACGTGGGCGGGAATGCCCGCCGCCTCACAGCGGGCGCGGTCCTCGTCCCACACCTTGGGCAGGTACAGATCAGCATCCAGCAGCGCCTGGAAACGACCCTTGGCCACTGCCACGTGGACCGTGACGATGCCGTTGTCGACCTTGCCGACGCAGCCCAGGTACTGCCGTTGCACGCCTGGTGTGTGGTCGCCCCATTTTTGGCAGCTCGTCTCGTCGATCACGCCGATCGTGCCGAGCTCATCCGCCCGCACCGCCCCAACGGCGGCCGCGAGATTTTGCTGAAGCTGATCCCGTGCCTGTTCGTGGTCCCAGCGCGCAGTAACGAGAAACTCCTGCAGCGTGCGTACGGCGGTGCCCGCCTCGAGCGCGATGGGCTCGACCGACTTGCGCGGCAGGTCGGACAGCAAACCGCGGCAATAAGTGTCGAAGTGCCCCATGGTTCGCTTTTGCAAAAAGCAGCCGCGGTAACGTCCGAGATACGCGGCGAAGGCCGGGCTGAGGCCGGCGATTTCCTGTTCTGTCATTGGGTTCCCTCCCGATAACAGATTTATCGGCATCAGGGAACCAGCGCTGTACTGCTAGCAGGAGATAGGTTATGTCCAAAGGCTTGATCGTTGCGACCGTCGCTCTTCTGGTCGTGTCCGCGGCAGCAGCACAGCAGACCCTGACGCCGGGCGACAACCTCGTCGTCGAAGGGATCCCGCCGATCCCCGCGGCGCTGGCGGAGGAGGTCGGGCGGTACACGGAATTTCGCACGGCCGGCCTGTTGAGCTGGCATCCGACGCGGCGCGAGATCCTCATCAGCACGCGCTTCGCGGACACGGCGCAGGTACATCAAGTCAAGTTCCCGGGCGGT
>DASZYN010000324.1:0-3751 GCA_035545435.1 Acidobacteriaceae bacterium
GCAGACCCTGCGGCTGCCGCAGGCGCACCTGATGCGCGCGAATTTCAACGCTGCGGATTTGCGCGACAGCGATCTGGGTGGAAGCGATCTGACGTGGGCGGACCTGCGATCGGCGAATTTTCGCAACGCCCGGCTCAGAGGAGTCGTGTTCGATCACGCCACGCTGGCCGACGCCGATCTCTCCAGAGCCGACCTGACCGGCGCACGCTTCGACGGTGCCGACCTGAGCAACGCCGATCTGCACGGGGCGGACCTGAACGGGATTGAATGGCGGCAGATGGCCGCAATTCAGCATGCCAATCTCGCTGGGGTAAGGAATGCTCCGAATGGATTCGTGGCGTGGGCGATGGGGCATGGGGCGGTCCAGGAACTGGCTGCCCCGTAGCCCAGCATGCATGGCGCAGAGCGCAGCAGTCGACTCACCGTCCTGACCCACCTGCCGATACAAGTTTCAGGGAATTTTCGCGCCCGACAACCGGCAATCCGGCGCGGGTTGCGTGTTCCTGATCGTCGGCACGCAAGGCTGGATCCTGGTGAAGAGCCGGCAATGTGTTTGGACCAGAATGCAGCGAAACAGCAAACGCGGCGCGGAAAAGCCGGCGGCGAGCTCGGTATGCGAACGGCTGTGTCACGGCACATGCGGCCGATCCGGCGGTGGCATGTACCGGATGCTGTTCGAGCGGAATCCAATCCCGATGTGGGTGTTCGACCGGAAGACGCTGCGCTTTCTCGCGGTGAACACGGCGGCGATCCGGCAATACGGATACAGCGAGACGGAATTTCTGAGGATGACGATCCTGGAGATCCGCCCAGAGGAGACCGTGCCGGCGGTCGTTGAGGACATGGCGCTGCGGCAGCGGGGGCTGCAGAAGAAGGGGGCCTGGAAGCATCGGCGGAAGGACGGGTCTCTTCTTGACGCTGAGATTGTGTGTTACGACCTGGTGTTCGAAGGCGCCGAAGCCATGCTGGTGGCTGCGTACGATGTGACGGACCGGCAACGTGCGCAGGAGCAGGCCCGCATTGCCGAAGAGAAGTTCCGAGCGATCTTTGACAACGCGGTGGTTGGGATTTTCCAGCATTCGCCGGAAGGGCGGCCGCTGAATATTAACCGTGCTTTCGCGAAGATGCATGGGTACGACTCCCCGGAGCGTTTGCTGGCCGAGGTCTCCGATGCGGCGGCGCAGTTGTTTGTCGAGCCGGAGCGCATGGCGGAGATCGCACGGGCTGCGATGGAAGAAGGGATCGTGCGCGGCGCAGAGGTGGAGCTGTACCGAAGGGACCGCAGCCGGTTCTGGGTCATGGTGAACCTGCGCGCCGTGCGGGACTCCTCCGGCGCGGTGCAGGTGTTTGAGGGGACGGCCGAGGACATCACGGATCGAAAGGCGGCCGAGGCGCAGGTGAAGTTCCTGGCGTATCACGACGCGCTCACGGGACTGCCGAACCGCATGCTCTTCATGGATCGGCTGGAGAACGCGCTGGCGGGAGCGCGGAGGAAGCCCGCACAGGCGGCAATTGTGTTTCTGGATCTGGACCGATTCAAGGACGTCAACGATTCTCTGGGACACGCTGCGGGAGACAGGATGCTGCAGGAGATCGCAGCCAGACTGCGGCAGTGCGTGCGCGAAGAGGACAGTGTGGCGCGACTGGGCGGCGATGAGTTTCTGATCCTGCTGCGCGAGGTGAGCGGCCGGGACGAGGCAGAAACGGCGGCGGGGCGGGTCCTGGAGGAGCTCACGAGGACCTTTACCCTTCAGAGCCATACTCTGACGATCAGCTGCAGCATCGGCATCAGCCTGTATCCGGAAGATGGGGCCGATGGGGAGACGTTGATTCGGAAGGCAGACGCGGCGATGTATGCGGCGAAGGAGAGCGGCAGCAACAGCGTGCGGTTCTTTTCGATCGAGATGGGCCGCACGATGGCGGCACCGCTGGTTTCCGCAAACGGCTGACATTCCAAGCGCTACAACACGGACATCATGAAAGTGGATCGCGACCTCTGCACGCTTACAATCGGAGTGCGTCGGCATAGTGCGCCGGTTGTGCGAGGAGGTGCGTTCGATGAAGTCTCTGCTGCTGCGGGAGTATGGGCGTTTGGAGATTGCGGAGATGCCGCAGCCCGAACCGGCGCCGGGTGAAGTGCTGGTGCGCGTGGCCGCGTGCGGGATCTGCGGGAGCGATGTGCATGGGTATGACGGGTCTTCGGGACGGCGCATTCCGCCGCTGGTGATGGGGCATGAAGCGGCGGGGACGGTGGCGGCGGTGGGTGCTGGGGTACAGGGATTTCACCCCGGGGATCGGGTCACGTTCGATTCAACGGTGTATTGCGGAGCTTGCGATTATTGCCGTCGCGGCGAGATGAACCTGTGCGATCGGCGCGAGGTGGTTGGGGTTTCGTGCGGCGATTATCGGCGGCATGGCGCGTTCGCGGAATTTGTAACCGTGCCGGAGCGGATTGTTTACAAGCTGCCGGATGCGATGGGATTTTCCGAGGCAGCGATGCTGGAGGCGATTTCGGTTGCGCTGCATGCCGTGCATCTGAGCGGCGACAGCAAGGGAAAGACCGCGCTGGTGGTGGGCGCGGGGATGATCGGGCTGCTGACGATGCAGGCGGCGAAGGCTCTGGGCTACGCGCGGGTGATGATCGCGGACATTGACGCGACGCGACTCGACCTGGCACGAAACCTGGGCGCGGATGACGCCCTGCATCTCACCGGAGCCTCGCTGGTGGCGGAGGTGCAGAAGCAGACAGGCGGGCACGGCGCCGATGTCGTGCTGGAGGCGGTCGGGCGCAACGAGACGATCGCGGCATCGATCGATGCGGTGCGCAAGGGCGGAACAGTGGTGCTGATCGGGAATATCAAGCCCGAGGTGAATTTGCCGTTGCAGAAAGTCGTGTCTCGGCAAATTCGGCTGCAGGGCAGCGCGGCTTCCTGCGGAGAGTATCCGGAGGCGATGGAACTGGTGGCGAACGGCAAGATTCGAATCGAGCCGCTGATCACGGCGGTGGCGTCGCTCGAAGAGGGACCGCGCTGGTTCGAGCGGCTGCACTCGGGCGAGCCGAATCTGATGAAGGTGGTGTTGTCGCCGGATGCGGCGGTGGTTGAGGCGGGGCGATGAGCGAGACCAGGGAGGAGAAGCTGTTCGATCTGAGCGGACAGGTTGCGGTGGTGACGGGGACGAGCCGCGGGCTGGGACAGTATCTTGCGCGGGCGCTGGCGAAGGCGGGTGCAGACCTGGTGATCACGAGCCGCACGAAAGGCTCGCTCGCGGCGTTCGAAGCCGAGATGAAGGCGCTGGGACGGCGCGTGGTGTCGCTCGAGCTCGACGTGCGGGATGAGGCCAGCATTCGGCGGATGGCGGAGGAAGCCCAGGCTGCGTTTGGGCAGATTCATATCCTCGTGAACAACGCGGGATGCAATGTGCGCAAGCCGGCGCTCGACGTGACGTGGGACGACTGGAATCTGGTGCTGGAGACGAACCTGCGCGGGAGCTTTTTTGTGGCGCAGGCGCTCGCGAAGGGGATGATCGGGCACGGATACGGACGCATCATCAACATTGGTTCCGTGACAAGCGTGTTTGGGTATGCGGGTCTGGCTCCCTATGGCGCGAGCCGCGGCGGGATTCGGCAGCTGACGATGAGCCTGGCCGATGACTGGGGCAAGCATGGCGTGACCGTGAATTGCCTGGCGCCGGGATGGTTCCGCACCGAGCAGAACAAGGTGATGTACGAGGATGCGGGGTGGGTGGACTA
>DASZYN010000325.1:0-9279 GCA_035545435.1 Acidobacteriaceae bacterium
GCGGACACTTCCTTCTCGAAAACGCCGCGCCCGAAGACATCTTCACCCCGGAAGATTTTTCCGAAGAGCAACGTGAGATTGCGCGAACCACAGCGGAATTCGCGGAAAAGTCCGTCCTGCCGCGCGCCGCCGAGATCGAGGCCAAAGACTTTGCGGTAACGCGTGAGTTGATGCTCGAAGCGGGCCAATTGGGACTGCTCGCCGTCGACGTGCCGGAGGCGTACGGCGGCCTTGCACTCGATAAGGTGACCTCGGCCCTGGTATCCGATCGAATCGCTGTCTCGGCAAGTTTTTCTGTCAGCTTCAGCGCTCACACCGGCATCGGCACGCTGCCCGTCATCTGGTACGGAACCGCGGCGCAGAAAGAGAAATATCTTCCAAAGCTCGCAACCGGCGAGTGGATCGCGGCATATGCGCTGAGCGAAGCGTCCTCAGGCTCCGACGCGATGAACGTGCGCACCGTGGCGCGCCTTTCCACCGACGGAAAGCACTACGTCCTGAATGGCGAGAAGATGTGGATCTCGAACGCGGGCTTTGCCGATCTCTTCATCGTCTTTGCGAAAATTGCGAAGGAAAACGCGGGAGCCGAACAGTTCTCCGCGTTCCTGGTCGAGCGCAATACTCCCGGCCTGACCATTGGTGCAGAGGAACACAAGCTGGGCATCCGCGGTTCGTCGACCTGCCCGCTCGTGCTGAGCGATTGCGCCGTGCCCGTCGAAAACCTGCTCGGCGAGGCCGGCAAAGGTCATCACATCGCCTTCAATATTTTGAATGTTGGCCGTTACAAATTAGGAGCGGCCACGCTGGGCGGCGCACGCAACACACTCAAGAATGCGGTGAAGTACGGCAAGCAGCGCATGGCCTTCGGCAAGCCGATCAGCTCCTTCGGTCTGATCCAGGAAAAGCTTGCCGAAATGGCCGCTGGTATCTTTGCCGGCGAAGCGCTCGTCTATCGCGTCGTCGGCGCGATCGATGCCGCCCTGGCGACTCTGCCAGCCGACGCCCCACCGACCGAGGTACAGAAACGGATCGAAGAGTACGCAGTCGAGTGCTCGATCGTAAAAGTCTGGTGCTCGGAAATGCTCGACCGCGCCGTCGATCACGCCGTCCAGATCTACGGCGGATACGGCTACGTGGAGGAATACCCGGCAGAGCGCAGTTATCGCGACTCGCGCATCAACCGGATTTTTGAGGGCACGAACGAGATCAACCGGCTCATCATCACCGGCTTCCTGTTAAAGCGGGCAATGCAGGGCCGGCTGCCGCTGCTGCCCGCAATCGCAAAAGTGATGGACGAAGTGATGGCGGGACCCGGCACGCGCGTCGAGCAGACAGGCCCGCTCGCGGCAGAAAAAGCCTTGCTCGCCGCCGCCAAAAAGATGGCGCTGTTCTGCTCGGGCGCCGCCAGTCAGAAATACCCAACGACTTTGCAGGATCAGCAGGAGATCATGGGCGCGCTCGCCGACATGCTGATCGAAACCCTCACGATGGAATCAGCCATCCTGCGCGCGGAGAAGTTCGCCGGAAAGAGCACGCTCGCCATCCAGCTGACCCAACTGAGCGCGTCACGCTCGTTCTGCATCCTTCAGAATGCGGCGGAGCGTGTCCTGGGCGCGGTAGCCGAGGGCGATATGCTGCGCACGCAAATGACGATCTATCGGCGCCTCGCGAAGCACGAGCCGATGAACACAGTTGCCATTGGACGTTCCGTCGCGGAAGAAGTGATTGCGGCAGAACGTTACCCGCTTTAGTGGGCGTCCGGCTGAATGAGCAGCCCTTCCACCAGGGCGTCCCACTCTTCATCGAGCGCCGAGCGGTAGAAGAGGCGCCCGGCCCTCGAATACCAGTAGTCAGCATTTGAAAGGGACCCCTCACGCCGGTGAAGGTACGCATGTACGGCCATGCCTTCGGTCGTGTCGAGCTCATCCACAAGGCCGTGGGCACGCGTCCAGTCACCTTTCTTGTCCCACCAGAGGGCGGCCAGCGGCACGGAAAGCTCCTGGGGCGGATCAGCACCGGTGATGGATGCGTGAAATTCGTTCGGCGTCATCGTCGTGTGCGGACCCACACTTCTGTCCGCTGTCCCGTGAGAATCAATTTTCGATTGTAGCCGGATGCACACCCAGGATTGTCACCCGGGACAGAAGCCGTCCTGCCACTGCAACGGCGATGCACGCAGCCGATCGGAGGAGGCCGGGCCGCCTCCTCCCGATCGTCGCGAAAAACGCGCTACTTCTGTTTGTTGTAAACGTAGATCTGCTTCTCGTTCTCCTTGCCTGGCGTCCAGGATGTATCGGTGTAGCTCTTCCCGTTCGCCGCCAGCACCTGCTCGCCCTTTGAGATCACGGTTCCGCTGCTCTTCACCTGATACAGCAGCTTGTGCGTGCCGTCGGTCGTGAAGCAAATGGTCAGCCCTGCGGGCACGGTGGGTCCACTGATCGCCAGATCCGATCCGTCCAGCTTACCTTCGACCGTTTCCTTCCAGCCGGTGATCTCCCACTTCCACGCATCGGCTGCGGAGCCCTGCGAGATCACAAAGTCGGGAGGCGCGCTCTGCGTGTTCTTCGTGCTCTTCCACGTCCCCTCGAGGCAGCCATCGCTCCTGGTCTTCACGTAGACCGCCTCGTCGTGAAACGCCGTTCCATCCGGATGGGTTCCGGTCGAGGTGATGTTCATCGTCTTGCAGTCGGGCGTGAGTTTGATGTCCGATGTGCCGGTGACCGTGCCGTTCGTCTTGTCGGTTTCCTTCCACTGATTCGCCCCAGTGGCCACCCAGTTGGTCGTCGCATTGCTCATCACCGGATAGTCAATGCCATTCGCGGTGAAGTCGAACGAGATCGGGCCATTGGAAAAATGGTTCATTCCACTCGCGGTCTTGCTGTAGGTAAAAGTGTCGCCCGTCATGTGGCTCTTCGACGGATCGAGTTTCCAGGTGCCGAACCATGGATTGTCGGCGGCAAAGGCGGGAACAGCAACCGCTGCGGTCATGCAAAGGACAAACATCCGAATCGTGGGTAGCATAGGGTTCCTCCGAATACGGCGCTGAATGGGGCGCGAGTGCGTAGAGCGGCACAGCACGACCGCAATCACCCGTGAGGGGAGGCACGAAGTGTAGCACCGCGGACCGAGAGGAAGCTCGCTGAACTTACGATGCGCTCAAAATCATCTTTGATATGGTCGCCAGCTGCATGTTCGACGTGCCTTCGTAGATCGAGCCGATCTTCGCGTCCCGGTAAAACTTCTCCATCGGATAGTCGCGGACAAACCCATACCCACCGTAAATTTCCACCGACTGGCTGGCGACCTGTTCCGCAACGCGCGACGTAAAGAGCTTGGCCATCGCGGCTTCTTTCACGAAAGGAACTCCGGCCGCCTTCATGCGGGCCGCGTTGTAGACCAGCGCCCGAGCGGCTTCGATCTGCGTCGCCATTTCGGCAAGGGCAAACTGCACAGCCTGGAATTCCGCAATTGCCTTACCGAACTGCTTTCGCTCCTTGCTGTATCTCACCGCCAGCGACCAGGCGCCTTCGGCCAGCCCCAGCATCTGCGCCGCGATGCCGATCCGGCCTTCGTTCAGCGTTTCGATCGCGATCTTGTACCCCTTGCCCGGTTCGCCAACAACATTCGCAGCCGGAACCCGGCAGTCGTCGAACAGCAGCTCGCAGGTCGACGAAGCGCGAATTCCCATCTTGTCTTCTTTGTGGCCTACCGTGAACCCCTGCGTCCCGCGCTCCACCAGAAATGCCGTGATGCCGCGGTAGCCGGCTGCCGGATCGATGGTGGCGAAGACCAGAAAGAGGTCCGCCTCCTGAGCATTCGAGATCCACAGCTTGCGCCCGTTCAGAACAAAGCCATCGCCGTCGGCACGAGCCTGAGTCGACAGCGAGAAGGCGTCCGACCCCGATCCCGCCTCGCTGAGCGCGTAAGCGCAGACGGTTTGCTGCGCCATGCGCGGCAAATACAGGCGCTGCTGCTCCGGCGTAGCCCAGCGAAGCAATGCGTTCACCGCAAGCGTATTCTGCACGTCGACAATGACCGCGACGGCGGGGTCGACCCTGGATATTTCCTCCACGGCAAGCACAGCCGAGAAAAACGAAGCGCCCGCGCCGCCCATCTCCATCGGAGCTTCGATGGCCATCAGACCAAGCTCGAAAAGCTGGCGCAGGATGCCCTCATCGAGATGCTGCGCCTCGTCCATGGCGCGGACGTGCGGCGCGATCTCCTGCTGCGCGAACTGGCGGACAGTATCGCGCAGGAGCGTCTCGTCTTCGGTCAGTGACGTGAGCGGCGGGATGGCCTCAAGGGCGTTAGTCTCGGACATGGTCCATAGGGTACAGGGCGCGGGGTGCGGGGTGCACGTCAAGGCCCAGGAGGCTCCGGCGTCGAACCAGCAACAGCAAGAAGAGTAGGCTGGCTGCGAGGAAGGATCCACCATGCCGCGTGTGGGAAATCTTGAGGTGCTGTTCATCGCCGGTTTCGGTCCGATCGTTCGCGACCGCGAAGAGAGCCGCCGGCTCTATGCGGATGTCCTCGGCATCCATTTCAAGGAAGAGAGTGGCGGCTACCTGCACACCGAGGACGTGCCCGGCGCAAAGTCCTTCGCGCTGTGGCCGCTCGATCAGGCGGCTGAGTCCTGCTTCGGCGAAAAGGACTGGCCTGCATCAATTCCTGCGCCGCAGGCCTGGCTCGAGTTCGATGTGGAGGACGTTCCGAGCGCAACCGCGGCGCTGGAGGCAGAGGGATATCGGCTCTTGGTGAAGAATCGGATGGAGCCTTGGGGCCAAACCGTGAGCCGCCTCCTGTCGCCCGAGGGTCTGCTGGTGGGGATCACGTTCACGCCCATGTTGCGCTAGCTCCGCGGCCCATCCTCGCACCCGCGGCGTCTGCTCTATAGTCGGAGAATGTCCTCTGGCGACCCCAGCAAGGCCGTCCTCCTGCATTTTTCCGGGCACGACCATCCCGGTCTCACGGCCGAGATTACCCGCACCCTCGCACGGCACCGCATCGGCATTCTCGACATCGGCCAGGCCGTGGTGCACGAGAGCCTCTCGCTCGGCATTCTCATCGAGGTTCCGCCCGAGGAGCGGCTCACCGCACTCAGGGCGGAGCTAACCAGCCGCGCCCACGAGCTACAGCTACATGTGAAGTTTTCCACCGTGCGCGCCGACTCGATCCAGCACTGGCTCCGCGGCCTTCATCAGCAGCACTTCATCATCACCGTCCTCGGGCGTTCGATCACCGCAGAGCATCTGGCGCGCGTCACGGCCATCCTGGCTGCTCATGCGATGAATATCGACCGCATCGACCGTCTGTCCGAAGGGCTGTCCTCAGGCGGCCCGGCAGCGAGCGCCTGCGTCGAGCTGGCGGTGAGTGGCGGCGCCGCCCAGGAGCCCGCCATGCGAGCCGATTTCCTCGCCGCGGCCCAGGAGCTCTCCATCGACATCGCCTTTCAGCGCGAGAGCATCTTCCGCCGCAACCGGCGGCTCTTCGCGTTTGACATGGACTCGACCCTCATCCAGGGCGAGGTCATCGACGAGCTCGCAAAAATGGCCGGCGTCGGCGACAAAGTCGCCCGCATCACCGAAGCCGCCATGCGCGGCGAGTTGCAATTCGACCAGAGCTTCACCAGGCGTGTCGCCCTGCTTCAGGGACTTCCCGCCGAGCGTGTCCACTCTCTGCTGGAAGCCATCCCGCTGGCTGAAGGAGCCGAACGCCTCATCCGCACCCTGCGCATGCTCGGATACAAGACAGCGATCCTCT
Source organism: Acidobacteriaceae bacterium (assembly GCA_035545435.1). Taxonomy (GTDB): domain Bacteria; phylum Acidobacteriota; class Terriglobia; order Terriglobales; family Acidobacteriaceae; genus Palsa-343. The sequence goes on from DASZYN010000325.1 coordinate 5,761, forward strand.
CCGGCGGCTTCACATTCTTCGCGCAGCACCTGCAACAGCGCGTCGGCATCGACTACGTGCATGCCAACGAACTCGAAATCGCGAATGGTGTCGTCACCGGCCGCGTGGTTCCCCCGATCGTCAATGGCGAACGCAAGGCCGCTTTCCTGACCGAGATAGCAAAGAGCGAAGACATTTCGCTCGAGCAGGTGGTGGCGGTCGGTGACGGCGCCAACGACATTCCCATGCTCCGGGTCGCCGGCATGGGCATCGCCTACCGGGCCAAGCCGCTGGTGCGCGCCAGCGCGCCGCAATCGGTCTCAGCGCTCGGCCTCGATGGTTTGCTCTATCTGATCGGCGTGCGGGATCGCGACCTGATGGGCAGATGAAAGGCGGTTGGCTGATAATGCGGTTAGCTGGTGAGGTGGTCAGCGATGAAGCGTCCAGTGAAGGCGATGGGGGGTAGGGTCTCGGTCAAGCCTGTTCCGCGACCAGCAAAGGTTAAAGCCAGGCCGCCGTTTCCGTTTGTCCTCGAAGCGCTCGCGCCGCTCCAGCCCGAAGTCCGCCGCATGTTCTCCGGCTTCGCCGTCTATGTGGGCGATCTGCTGGTCTGCATGCTGCTGGATCACGTGAAGCATCCGAAAGACAACGGCGTGTGGGTCGTGCTGGCGGAGGGAGTGGATCCGCAGGACAAAAGCCTGCGCCGGGATTTTCCGTCCCTGCGCAAGATAGCAATGCTCGGCGGTGTCATTGGACACTGGCTTGTGATCCCCCTCGATGGAAAGGATTTTGAGGGCGAAGCGGAGCGGTTTTGCGATCGGCTGCTGCGTCGCGATCCACGCCTCGGGCGGGTGCCCGCCTCGAGGCGATAGATCGGCATTTGCTGCTTGCTAGTGCGTTACCGCGGCAGCATCAAGAACGGGAACCGCCGCTTCTTCTTCCCCGATCACCACCGGCCGCGACATACTAAAACCCGGCATCACCCGCAGACGCTTGAGGATCTTCTTCGTCAGCCCGGTTAGCGGCAGCTCCGGCAAATCCAGTACCGGAACCCAGACCCGCTCGGCTGTATCGCGCGCCAGCAGTTTCTGCTCGTTCGTGGTGAGCCCGTAGACCGTCACGTAATAGTTGGTGTTCGTGATGGAGTGCCGCACCGTGAGCAGGAGCATGTCCTCGCTCTCCAGGCCCTCTTTGATCTGCGGCAATTCCCACATGTTCGGCATCTGCGACGCCTCGGCAGGCCGCCGCTGCAGCAGAACTTCCGCTTTCGGCCACTGGCGGCGTTGCAGCAGAGCCAGAGCCGTCTTGCGGCTCAGCATTTTCTTCGCCCGCGGAACTGCGTGCTCGCCCCGCGTTACGCATCCTTCGCGCACCGGGCAGGCCAGGCACATAGGATTCTTGGGCAGACACACCGTCGCGCCCAGATCCATCATGGCCTGGTTGAAGTCGCCAGGGCGCTCGCGATCCACCAACTGCTCGGCCGCGCGGCGAAGCTCGCCGCTGCGGGCCACTCCAGGCACCGGTTCGTGCCCAAAATAGCGGGTCAGCACGCGCTCCACGTTCCCGTCAACAGCCGCCACCGGCTCCGAAAAGGCAATGCTGGCCACCGCGGCAGCGGTGTAAACACCCACGCCGGGCAAACGGCTCAGCGCGGCTGCTGTCTGCGGAATGACTCCCGCATGCTCTGAAACCACGGCGCGCGCCGCTTCATGCAGGGCGCGTGCGCGGCGATAGTACCCCAGTCCGCTCCACAGCGCCAAAACTTCGGTTTCGTCGGCCTCCGCCAGCGACTGCAGCGTGGGAAAACGCGCCATGAAGCGCGTGTAATAGTCGATGACCACAGAGACACGAGTCTGCTGCAGCATGGTCTCCGAAACCCAGATGGCCCAGGGGTCGCCCGTTTGGCGCCACGGCAAATCCCGCGAGTGCTGATCGAACCATTGCAGCAAATTACGACGAAAGTCCAAGGCGTGCCTCTTCCCTCAAAGGGGATTGTAGGTTTGATTCCAGCCATTTTCGGGGGATTGGGCAATACCACGAAAGCGGATGCATCGAAAAGATTACTTTAGAGGTAAGCAACATAGGGCATCGGGGTTAGCCGATTCGACAGCAGTCTGCCCCGTCTGCCGGCACGTCCCTAACCGCTATTCGCTAAATGCTATCCGCTATTCTGAACAGTTGCCGCATGGACGATCCCTCCTTCATTCGCCGCCTGCCCAAAGCCGAGCTGCATTTGCATCTGGAAGGCACGGTGACTCCGGAAACCCTCGTCGAGCTCAGCCGCCGCCACGACGGCACACCCCTCGACCTCGATCAGGCCCGAGCCCTCTACGCCTACCAGGATTTCACCGGCTTTTTGATGGCCTTCAAGGCCATCAGCGAGCACCTTCGCACCGCCGAGGATTACGAGCTGATCGCCTGGCGCATGCTCCAGCGCCTCGCCGCCCAGGGCGTGGTGCACGCGGAGGTTTATGTCTCCGTAGGGGTGGTCTACTACTGGCGTCGCTGCGCGTTCGAGCCGCTGTTCGAAGGCATGGAGCGGGCTCGGGTGCGAGCCGAGCAGGAGCTCGGCATCACCGCCTACTGGATCTTCGATGCCGTTCGCCACTTCGGTCCCGAAGAAGCCGCGAAGGTCTTTCGCAAAGCGGCGGAACTGCGCGCGCACCATCCTTCCATCATCGGCATCGGCATCGGCGGCGACGAACGCCGTACCGGAGCCGAGCCCTTTCGCGAACTTTACGCCGAGGCGCGCGATGCCGGACTCCGGCTCACCGCCCATGCCGGCGAAACCACCGGACCGGAGGCCATCTGGGGTGCCCTCAACATCGGTGCCGAGCGCCTCGGCCATGCGCTGTCAGCCATCCACGACGTGGATCTGATGGAGGTGCTCGCCCATCGCCAGGTCCCGCTCGAGATTTGCGTTACCTCCAACGTGAAAACCGGCTGCTGTGTCCGGATGGAGGATCATCCCCTGCGCCGGTATTTTGACGCCGGGCTCATGGTGACGGTCAACTCCGACGACCCGGCCCTTTTCCACAGCGATCTGGCGCAAGAGTACGAAGGTGCGCAGGAGCACTTCGGCTTCACCCAGGAGCATCTCCGCGAACTGGCCGCAAACTCCATTGAGGCCAGCTTTCTCCCCGCTGAACGAAAAGTGATGCTCCTTCGTGGGATCGAGTCCCTCCAATGAGGAATGGCCGGCAGAATTTGACCGTCCTATAACCTTAGCTACCATGGGCCAACGTGTTTAGCTGCGCTATGATGGACCCATGGCGCCTTGGGGATTGCGCATGTGCTGTCAGACAAAGAACAAGATCAGTGAAGTTGCCGAAGCCCTGCTTTCGGAGTCCGTTCCTGAGTCCTCCACCTCGACCGCGTTGCGCGCCATCGGGTGGACCTCCGTGGCGCTTGCCGTCACCGCCCTCGGCCTCTACGTAGGCCGCGAGCTCCGCGTCCGCTACAAATTCAAACGCCGCACCCCGTCCGACTTCTTCTCCCACGCAGGCGAGGAGATGGGCGCCGAATTCGGCATGGGAATCT
>DASZYN010000326.1:0-3771 GCA_035545435.1 Acidobacteriaceae bacterium
GCCACGGCCGGCGGCGTCATGCGCGAAATCTCTCTCGACGACGCCGCGATGCAGCTCGCCTTCGCAACGCGCGTCATCTTCGTGCCCGGATACGGCCTCGCCACCGCCCAGGCCCAGCATGCTGTCCGTGAACTTGCCGAGCTCCTCGAATCCCGCGGCGTCACCGTCAAGTACGCCATCCATCCCGTTGCGGGACGTATGCCCGGCCACATGAACGTCCTCCTCGCTGAAGCCAACGTGCCTTATTCCGAGCTGTGCGAAATGGAGCAGATCAATCCCGAATTTCCCACCACCGACGTGGCCGTCGTTATCGGCGCCAACGATGTCGTCAATCCCGACGCGCGCGACAACCCGAAGTCGCTCATCGCCGGCATGCCCATCCTTGAAGTCGACCGCGCCAAAAGCGTGATCGTCCTTAAGCGGGGCCAGGGCCGCGGCTTCTCCGGCCTCGACAACCCGCTGTTCTTTAAACCCCGCACCACGATGCTGTACGGCGACGCAAAATCTTCACTCACGCACCTGGCCCAGGCCGTTCAGCACGTCTAGGTGACTTGCTATGCCTCGGATCGCCGTTTGCCTGGACGGCCGGCACCATTAGCGATCGGTGCAGGAATAGCACGGATCGATCGATGCCTGGATGAGCGGCGTGTCCGCCAGGCGCGCGCCTTGCACCATCCAGCGTACAGCCGGCATATTGGCATACGTCGGAGTGCGTACGTGGACGCGGGCGGGTGTTCGGGAGTTCTCTTTCCACGAGACGCTGTAGACGATCTCGCCCCGCGGCGCTTCCGCGCGGCTGATGGCCGTTCCCGCAGCGAAAGCGATCTTCGCGTCCCCGGTGTTGTACGGCCCGGACGGGATTTTCGTTAGAGCCTGGCGAAGCAGGCGGCAGCTCTGCACGATTTCCAGCGCGCGAACGAACAGCCGCGCTCGCACATCGCCCGCCGATTCCACCGTCACGTGGAAATCAAGTTCCGGATACGCGGCGTAGGGAGCGGCCTGGCGGATATCCTGGGTCACGCCGGAGGCGCGAGCCGTGGGTCCAACAACCCCGCACGCAATCGCTCGTTCGTGGGTCAGAACTCCAATTCCGGCGCAGCGCAGCCGCGCGGTAGCGCTGGTAGTAAAAATCGGGATTACCGTGCCGGTGATTTCGCTCTCCAGCTTGTTGACTGCAGCCAAAATGTCGTCCGGATCGCTGATGTCGCGATTTGTCCCTCCGATGCGATTCATCGCATAGTTCACGCGATTCCCGGAGATGGCCTGCAGGACGTCCATGATCTTTTCGCGCAGCGCGAAACACGACATGAACATCGTTTTGAAGCCCATCAGTTTGGAAGCGATCCCGGCCCACAGGATGTGCGAATGCAGCCGCTCCAGCTCTGCCATGATGACGCGAATGTAGAGTGCGCGCGGCGGCGGTTCGAGTCCGGTGAGTTGCTCCATCGCCTGGCAAAGAGTCAGAGTGTGAATATTCGAGCAGATGCCGCATACGCGCTCCATGAGCGCAATCACCTGGATGTAGTTACGGCTTTCGGCGAGGTGCTCGATGCCGCGAAAGTTGAACCCGATATGCAGACGGGCATCGCATACCGTCTCGCCTTCACAGAACATCTCCAGCTTGTAAGGCTCCTCAAGCGCCGGATGGTAGGGACCCATGGGAATGCGATAGCTCACGCTGGCACCTCCCGCAGATTAACGCCAGTCTTGTCGCCCGCGCGCAGAAGCAGGGGCTCGTAATCGCGCCCGCTGAAGTCGATGGCGAATCCCTCATGGATTTCGCGTTCGATCCAGTCCACCGCAGGACAGATGTCAAAGATGCTCTCCAGCGAAGTGCCGGCGAGGTGAATCGGGAAGCCGAACAGCACCCCGTCGAGGTCCCACAAATACTCGAGGAGAAAGCCTTCGCTGGCGGGCAGCTCGGTGGCTGTGATGGTGACAAATCGAGCGGCGAGCCGATTCATCGTTTCCGCCACTCTGCGAATCTGCGAAGCATCGACGGCGAGCCAGTGAACGCCGCCATGCGACGACCAGGGCGTCGTGATGGAGAGGTCAGCGGTGATGGTTTCCAGTGGTGTCATGACACTTCTCCGGCAGTCTTTGCAGGAGCAGGATCAGGGGCCGTTGCCGGCTTGCGCGGCGGCGGCCTGCGCGGCAGCGTCCACGACTGCCTCAGTTCTCCTGCGTTCAGATAGATGGGCGGACAGGCCCGTTCCTGCGTGAGCGCATGTTCCTTGCAGCCTTCCACGCAGCGGCCGCAGAACGTGCATCGGCCCGGGTCATAGCTCCACGTGAAATCTGTCTTTCCGGGCTCGAACGTGATCGCACGTGAGGTGCAACGGAACCGGCACATCGCGCAGCCGATGCAAAGCGAGGGATCGAACCGAACCAGTCCGCGATATCCCTCGCTGACCGGCGGACGATCCGGAAAGCGCAGTGTCATGACTCCGGCGCGCAGATTCGTCCACAGCAAGGTGAGGATTCTCATGACCGCACCCGGAAAAACACCGCCGCACAGATGACCAGCACCGTGAACACGCCCGTGACGCGCCAGTAAAAGCGAACCGTTGTGTCAATCGCAAGTCGCGCAGTGGCCGCAGCCACCGCGGACAGCAAAAGCACAAGAGCGATCGACAAACCGGCGAAGGCCACAACGTCGATCCATGCAGACGACAACTGCGGGATCAGCAGCGTGGCCACCAAACCAGTGGAGGCGACCCATTCCAACCCATGCGAAAGCTCCCACATGGCCAGTTCCGGTCCCGCGTATTCGGTCAGCGGGCCCGAGTAAATTTCCTGCTCGGCGTTGGGCAGCGAGAACGGGTTGATGTGAAGTTTGGCGGGCAGGCACATCAGGATGGCCAAAATGGCCAGGTAGCGAAGCGGTGACTGCGGCAAACGCGCCAGTGCCTCGAGCCGAAATGTGTGTTGCGAGACCGCCACCGAGAGAATGGCGAAGAGAAATACGATGTTCCAGGCCACGGTGAGGATCGCCTCGCGCGCAGAACCGATTTCCCCGAAGAGAGATCGCGACGAAAAGCCCGCCGCAACGATGCACACCGAGGGCAGTTCCAGCAATGCAAGGAGCAAAATGAGATCGCCCTGAAAACCGTCGTACGAAGGCAGAACAGGCAGGAGTCCAACCGCCCCCGCGGCGGCGGAAATCGCAATCAGCGGCCAGATGCGCATGAGCAGGTTTTCTGCGTTGCTGCGCTCCGGCGTGTTCTTGCCCATCAGCTTGACGAAGTCGAACATGGGCTGCATGAAGGGTGGACCGACGCGCTGCTGCATCAATGCCACGGATTTCCGCTCGATCCACAGAAACAGCCAGGCCGCAGGCACAGCAAAAAGAAGACCCGGGAAGATGAGAAGGCGCACGAGGGCGGTAACAAGATTCATCGCGGCGGCTCCTTCTCCGGCGTTGTCATTCTGCCCCTTTTCGCAACAATCTCCGCCGCTGCAACGATGCCCTGAACAATCGCGTCGGGCCGCGGCGGACATCCAGGTACGAACACATCCACCGGGATATGTCGATTCAGAGGTCCGACAAGGACGCGGCTGTCAATAAAGACATTGGTGGAGGCGGGGCACGATCCAATCGCGATCACTGCCTTCGGCTCGCAGACCTGTCCATAAACGGTCTCGACGGCGTGGACCGACGTTTGTGTAACCGGACCCGTTACACAAAGGATATCGGCGTGGCGTGGGCTGCCCTGCAGCCGCACCCCGAGCTGCTCCGCGTCATAACGAGGCGTCAAACTCGCGACCAGT
>DASZYN010000327.1:0-4012 GCA_035545435.1 Acidobacteriaceae bacterium
CTTCGCGCGTGCGCCGCGCCAGTAGAGCGCCAACCCGATGAGGATTGAGATCACGGTGCCGATCAGCAACTGCATCTCGAAGCCGAGTTTGCTGGTTGCTTCTCCGGGGGGAATTGCGGAGACGACGATGCCGATGAGGACGACGATGAAGCCGAGGCCGCCGCAGATCCAGACGCCCGCTCGACCGCCGGGGACGAGAACGGCATGCGGATTTGAGGCACGGTCGGGACGCGCGGCGAGCCTGATAATCGCCGCGAACATATAGAGGAAGGGAATGAAGTAGAGGATGACCGCCGCGTCCACAAGGATCTGGTACGCACTGCGTACGCTCTGGTTCAACTGGCTGCCGAGCAGGATGACGGCGGAGATGCCGCCCTGGACGAGGATCGAAACCCAGGGGGTCTTCCAGCGGGGATGGATCCAGCCGAACGCGCGGGGCAGATAGCGGTCGATGCCGACGACGAAGGGGACGCGGGCGATGCCGGCGACGGTGGAGCCGACGCCGCCGGCGTTGCCCACGGTAACGAGAATCGCCGCGAGGATGCCGAGGAATCCGATTTTGAGAGCGACGGAGCCGACGGTGATGGCGTGAAAGACGCCGCTCTGGGGATCGATCGATGGCGCGGGCACGAGCGCGAGGACGGCGAAGGTTCCGGCGATGTAAACGAAGGCGATCATGGCGCCGGATCCGAGGACCGCGCGGGGCAGGGTGCGGCGGGGATCGCGAATCTCTTCACTCATGGCCGAGACGAGTTCGAGTCCGGTAAAGGCGAAGGCGATCTGGGACCAGAAGTTGACGGTCGACCAGTTCCAGGTGGGCAGCATGTTGCGGAGGGTGAAGTGGGTCGCGGAACCGAATCCAGGGCCGTGGCGCAGGGCAACGGTGGCGCCGACGGCGAGCAGGATCAGGAGAGGGACATAGGTGCCGACGCCGCCCGCATTCTGTAGCCACTTGCCGATGTTGAGGCCGATGATGTTCATGCCCACAGCAACGAGCAGCAGGCCCATCGAAACCCATATCTGGAAGGCGCGGTCACCGGCAAGACCCGCGCCGCCGGGGCCGAGGACGTAAGCGGCCATCGAAGCGCTGGCGAGGAGCAGGCCGGGGAAATAGAAGAAGGTGTAGATCCAGTAGGTCCAGCCGGCGATGAAGCCGTGAAAGTCGCCGAAGGCTTCTTTGGCCCAGACATAGAGGCCGCCTTCTTCGGGAAAGCGCGAGGAGAGCTCATTGATGACGAGCGCGCCGGGGACGAAGAAGAAGAGGGCGGCGATGACCCAGAGGCTGATGGAGGAGGTGCCGTTATGGCCGGCGGCGGCGATCCAGCGGGGGCCGAGGACAGCGGCAATGTTGAAGAGCAGCACGTCCCAAAAGCCCATGGTCTTGCGAAGCTGGGATTTGGGTTCGGGAAACATGTGGAAGAAGGATGATACCGCCGGAAGGGAGAAGCCGGTAGGAAGAAGGGAGAAGCGGCAAGCTGGAAGTCAGACGCCGGAAGCCAGACGCGAGGTTTGTGGTAGCGTGGCGGGATGATTCGAATCCAGTGGGTTTTTCTGAGCGCTACGCTGATTGCGGCCTCGGATGTTCGGGCCCAGCTACCGACCGCGCCTCAGACGCTTCGCTATACGTTTATCTCGAACGGAACGAAGAGCGGGTCGGAGGTGGATACCTACGGCGCGGGTGGCCGTGTGGACAGCGCCTATGAATACAACGATCGCGGACGCGGGCCGAAAGTGGAGGCGCACTGGATCCTCGCTGCCGATGGCACGCCTCAGCGCCTGGATGTGACGGGCGTGGATTATCTGAAGGCTCCTGTGGATGAGCACTTTTCGGTCGCGCAGGGGCAGGCGGAGTGGAAGAGCGCCTCAGAGCATGGGCATGCGGCCGCGGGAGGTTTCTACGCCGGGATCAACTCGCCTCCGCTGGAGCCGGCGCTGCTGGTCCGGCGACTGGTGCGCGCGGGGACTGAGGGCGTGCCGTTGTACCCGTCCGGCGTGGCACATCTGGAGAAAGTGCAGGAGACCACGGTTCATAACGCCAGCGGCGCATCGATGCACGTGACCGAGTACGCGATCACGGGGCTCACTTTCGATCCGGTTGGACTTTGGCTTGACGATCAGATGCAGTTCTTCGGCACGCCGGGATCATGGAGTGCGTTGCTGCGGGAAGGGTGGGAGCAGACGAACGATGCTCTCTACGCGTTGCAGGTGAAAGCCGAGCAGGAGCGTTATCACCGCCTGGCGGTGGAACTGACACGGCGTCCGCAGCATGCGGTGGCGATCGAGCATGTGAGGGTTTTCGATGCGCCGCACGCGGCGATGCTCGACGATCAGACGGTGGTGGTCGAGGGGGATCGGATCCGGGCCGTGGGACCGGCAGCGAAGGTGCAGGCGCCGGCGGATGCAGAGCGGATTGACGGACGCGGGAAGACGCTGCTGCCGGGCTTGTTCGACATGCACAACCATGTGCAGGGAGGGCTGGACGGAATCCTGAACATCGCCAGCGGCGTGACCTCAATCCGCGACATGGGCAACGGGATCGACGTGCTGCAGCGCCAGGACGAGCGCTGGAGCAAGGGTCTGGAGATCGGACCGCGTTTGTGGAAGGCGGGGCTGATCGATGGGCCTGGGCCGTATCAGGCGCCGACGGGGCTTTTCGCGGGAACGCAGGCAGAGGCGAACGCGGCCGTGAATCGCTATGCGGATCTGGGGTACATCCAGACAAAGCTTTACAGTTCGTTCGATCCGAAGCTGGTGCCGGAGGTGATCTGGCTGTCGCACTCACGAGGCATGCGCGTGAGCGGGCATGTGCCGAGCGGAATGACGGCGCGGCAGTTTGTTGAAGAGGGTGCGGATGAGATTCAGCACATCAACTTCATCATGCTGAATTTTCTCGCGGACAAGGTGCCGGACACGCGCAGCACGGCGCGGTTCACGGGCGTGGGGGAATATGCGGCGGGCGTCGATCTGGATTCGCAGCCAGTGAAGGATTTCATCGCGCTGCTGGTACAGCACCACACCACGGTGGATGTCACGCTGGCGACGTTCGAGGGCATGTTCACGGCGCGGCTGGGGCAGGTATCTCCGCAGTTCGGGCCGATTCTGGACCGGCTTCCGCCGCAGGTGCAACGAGGCGCTTACACGGGCGGGCTTCCGGTGACGGCGGCCAACGACGAGACGTACCAGCGATCGTGGCAGAAGATGCTGGCGATGACGAAGCGCATGTACGATGCGGGCGTTCCGATCCTGGTGGGAACGGATGATGTCGCGGGCCTGACTCTGCACCGTGAGCTGGAGCTGGAAGTGCAGGCCGGGATTCCTGCGCTGAAGGCGCTGCAGAATGGGACATGGCTTGCGGCGACAGTGTTGCGCCAGCAGCAGCGGCTCGGCTCGGTGGAGGCGGGAAAGCTGGCGGACCTGGTTCTGGTGGAGGGCGATCCGTCGACGAACATCAGCGATATTCGTCGATGCCGTCTGGTATTGAAGGACGGAGGGATCTTTGACAGCGGGAAGCTGTATGAGGCGGCGGCGATTCGAGCGGCGCGCTGAGGCGGGTGCTTTTGGCGAAAAGCTGTTGGCGAAAGGCTGCTGGCTAAAAAGCTGTTGGCGAAAGGCTGTTAGCTACAAGCTGTTGGCTAAGAGCTGTTCGCTAAAAGCTGTTCACTCTTCCGAGCGGGAGGCGATGACTGCCTCGAGGTCGGCGATCTGATCGCGGAAGTCCGCTAGATCGCCGGGGGTGAGAGGCTCTTCGGACTTGAGCTTGAATTCGATGGCGGAGGCGATTTCGCTGCCCTGGGGCAATCCAAAGACGCCAAGGACGCCGGCGAGCTTGTGCGCGGCCTCCAGCCCCTGAGCGCGGGCTTCGGTATGGAGAGGATTGCGGGTGAGGCTGTCGCAGGCAGAGTGGAGAATCGCCATGCGTTCCATGATCGTCGGACGGCTGGTGCGCCACAGCTCGGTCAGGCGTGCGGCGATTTTGGTGGCAGCATCCTCGTTCATCGCTGCTGCCAGTTTA
>DASZYN010000328.1:0-4847 GCA_035545435.1 Acidobacteriaceae bacterium
GGCGCGCCAACGAAAAATGCCGACCTCCAGCCGAGAGAGCGAGCCAGCGTCTGCATCATGACCGCGGCCAGCAAATAGCCCACAGGATAACCAGCCTGGATGATGCCCGAGAGCATCCCTCGAAACCCCGGCGGAGAACCCTCGATCGCGTACGAAGCGCCAACGCCCCAATACCCGCCCATGCCAATGCCGTACAGCGCGCGAAAGATCAAAAACACGTTGTACGTGGGTGCCAGCCCGCTCAGCACCGTGCAGGCCGAAAAGAAGAGCACGCACAGAATCAGTGGGCGCTTGCGGCCCATCGTGTCCGCCAGCGCACCGAAAACAATGGCCCCCACCGGCCGCATCGCAAGGGTTGCGGTCAGAGTGAAAACGATGGAAGCCTTCGAAACATGGAAGTGCTGCGCAAGCGTGTCAAAAAGAAAAACAATGACGAAGAAATCGAATGCATCCAGCACCCATCCCAGAACGCCCGCGGTCGCCACACGGCGCCAGGCAGGCGCTGCAACTGCTTGAGTGCTGCTCAGCGTCATGCACCGTTCCCTCAAATCCGACTCTCACTGTATAGGAACTCACTCAACGCGCGCCTTCAGGATGCCTCACCCCCGTAAACAATGCAGACGCGTTACTACCCAATCCGAAAGTTCCTCTTTCCGGTAACACATGTCAGAGAGAGATACCCCATTACTACAAATCACCCGCCGGTGACTTCGCATCCGGCAACTTTGCGGCGATGATGGTCATTCGGATTCCCTGCGCGATGACCGAGAGAACTCTATATCGCTATCCATTCGACGAAGAAGGTCACGAAGTCCTCACCCTGGGTGAATCGATCGCCGCGATGCAGGAACTCGAACACCAGATCAATCGCCTCTGCTCCCTCGACTGGCGCTGGTGCGACCTGCGGCTCGAGGTCATCGAGCGTCACCCCACCTACGTGATCTACGAGATTCATCACCGCCAGGAATACTCCGGCCGCGCCGTCGTGATGCCCTGCGCCTCTCCCTCAGCCATGAACGAACTCAGGCTCGCCATCAGCGATCAGTCGCTGCTTACCAAAATTCAGGCGCGCATCCAGGCAAAAATCACCCAGTGACGAAACCATGAACTGCAGGCAGCAGACTCTTCTCAGGCTGCCCTTCAGGAGTTCCACACGTACAGGTACTCTTCGTCGGTCGCCGTGGCCACCGGCCTCTCCATCTTGCGTGTAGCCCGGTTCAGCGCCGAACGGATATTCGCCTTGGTGTCGGGTAGCTCCGAAAGCGGGATCTTCAGGCAAAGACCGCTCTCCAGTTGCTCCAGATCGCTCAGAATCTGCGTCACGATGCTCTTGTGCTTGCCGTTCCGCCCCGTGGGCACGTCGGCGCGATCCGCCGTCCTGAAATTACGGTGGGCCGGCTTGCTCCTCGCGATGCGTTTGCCTTTCATTATCGAAACGTAAACATAACGTACCACTAAAGAACAAAGCGCAGAACAGAACGGACCGCTCCGCCCAGCTATCGCCGCTCAAACCTCTTCTCCCACAAAGACTTAGCAGTTTCCCCTCTTAAGAAAAATTCCCCGTATCGATCCATGGCGCGTACCGTCAGGAGTAGATCGCGGACGGATTCTTGAACAAGACACCTCGACAATTCGCTACCGTCCCACTGACAGAGGTGATCCGGAAGTTAGGCGCCACGACCAACGGAAGCAAGTCGCACAGCCTGCCGGCTGGAAGCTCTCCCCCCAGAGTGCCTCCCACCACTGCTTCCAGAAACGCAACCACACCAAAGCGCGTCCGATCGTGACCCACAGCGCGCGCCGAGCCCCCGGGTCAGGAAAGATACCGCAATGCGCCCCACCGAATGCAGACGAATCCTTATCGTCGACGACGAGAAGTGCATCGCCGACACCCTCGCCCTCATCTTTCGCGGTTCCGGCTACGACGCGGTAGCTTACTACGATGGAGCCAGCGCACTCGCGTCGTGCGCGACAATCACCCCTGATCTTCTGATCACCGATGTCACCATGCCGGGCATCACCGGAATCGAGCTTGCGATCCTCGTCAAGCAACACTGTCCGGGATGCAAAATTCTCCTCTTCTCCGGTTTGGCCGGTAGCTTTGACCTCGTCGAACGGGCAAAACAGCAGGGGCACGATTTTCAACTTCTCGAGAAGCCCATCAACCCAGCAGAATTGCTGCAGAAGGTCGCAGGCACCTTCGGGATTGCTTCTCCTCTGCAGTTTCCCCGGAACGTCGCCTGAACCATCAAGCCATCCGCGCGCAAAACCCAGGCTTGCGCTCTGTTCTAACCGGATCGACCCGCCGCCTCGCTCCTCGCGAAAGTTCACCCGCGCGCCCGCGGCCTTCCTCTCCTGACCCCGTTCATCCCGGACGGCTGCCCTTGATCACCCGGATACGTTCCGCCGCATCTCATCATCTGTTTACAATGCCGTCAGCCATTCCCCGCTAGAACGATTCTCATATGGAGTTTTCCGGCCTCGCCCCCAGCGCCCTTCTCTCCTCCGGCCGACCCAAACCCCAGCCCCCCGCGAGCTTCGATTGATGCGCCGCGTCATGATGTTCCTCAACCCGCTCCTTATCCATAATGAGAAGCGCCGCGCCCTGGTCGAACAGATCGCCGAACTCCTCAGCGGCCATGGATCCGACGTCCACCTTCAGGAAACCCTCTCCGCCCACTCCGCCGGACAACAGGCCCGCGATGCCGTCGCCGCTGGCTTCGATACCTTTCTCGTCTGCGGCGGAGACGGCACCATCTTCCAGGTCATTCAGGGCATCGCCGGCTCCGATGCCACCCTCGGCGTCCTCCCCTTCGGCACCGGCAACGTCATCGCGCAGAACCTCCACATGCCTCGCAATCCCCTCGGCGCTGCGCGCCTCCTCCTCAACGCGCAGCCGCGCGACGTCTCCCTCGGCGAAGTCCTCCTCAGCCCTCCGGGACACAAGCGCATGCGCACCTGGTATTTCTTCATCGCCGCCGGCATGGGCGTCCACGCCGCCCTTATGAACCTCTCGCCCACCGGCCAGGGCAAGCGGCGCGGCGGCCGCCTTGCCTATTTCCTGGGAGGCTTTCGCCTCCTCGTCGATCACCCCATCCAGGCCTTTCAGCTCGAGATGACCCTCAGCGACGGCACCACCCAAATCGTCCCGGCCTGTGAAGCCATCGCCACCCATGTCTCGGAAATCAACCGCTGGCGCCCCGGCGGCGATCCTCTCGCTCCGTGGCTCCGCGTCGCCTGGGTCCCTCCCACGACACGCTTCGGACTCGGCCACGCCAGCTTCCACGCCCTTGCCACCGGCAAAACCAGCACCAGTGCCGGCTGGGCCAGCCTTCCCTACCCGCAATACGCAACCGTAAAGCGCATGATCTGCCGTCCGCTCACCGGCACCGACTATCGCCAGCCGCTCCTCGTCGAAGCCGACGGAGAAGTCCTCGGCGCCAGCTACACCGCCATCGGCATCAGCGACAAAAAGCTCCGCCTCCTCTGGCCCAGCGAAAAAGAACCCTCCCTGAACGCCCCGGCATAGCAAGTAGCAAAGAGAACCCGAAGAGCCGCACCCCAAAAGCCGCACCCCACAGCCCTCAGCTCAAAAACCGCAACCGAAAAACCGTCACCCCAAAAACCTGCGGAACGCCAGGTTCACCCCACAGCAAGCAGCCGACTCCTTCGCCGTCCAAATTTCAACGAGAATGTCCTCCGCGGGAATACGAAGGTACCGTCCTCGATCCT
This sequence comes from Acidobacteriaceae bacterium, assembly GCA_035545435.1. Lineage (GTDB taxonomy): Bacteria > Acidobacteriota > Terriglobia > Terriglobales > Acidobacteriaceae > Palsa-343. Next base: position 3,733 of record DASZYN010000328.1, read on the forward strand.
CCCGGTGCCAATTGGGGAACGGATCCCACTCCGCGGACCCCAACCCTGGAACCAGCTCCTTCCCATCCCCAAAAAACTCCGGATCCCCGAAAACCTGCGGAGCGCCAGGTTCACCCCACAGCAAGCAGCAGACCCCTCATTTCGCACGAGTCAATCAATGGGATCTCCAAACGCCCCCGAAAGTACCTGTTCAGTCCCGTCCCGGGAAAGAAGAACACCGGACCCGCCCAGGTTCACATCCCCGCAGTTCCAGTTCGGGAAAAGAAAAACCTGCGCAGCGCCAGGTTCACCCCATAGCAAGCAGAAGACTCTCTCGCTCCGCATGAGTCAATCGATTGGATCTCATCAGCGCCCCGAAAGTACCCCCGCAGTTCCAGTTCGGGAAAAGAAACAACAGCGGAACGCCAGGTTCACCCCACAGCAAGCAGCGGACTCCTTCGCAGTCGAACATTCAACAAAAATTCCCCCGCGTTCAACACGAAAGTACCCCCTCGCTCCTGTCCGTTTCATTTTGGGAGGGCTTTCCGATCCGCGCCCTGTCCCAGGCCCGCCCCCACCCCTCAGTAATTCACATAACCCGTGGGATATCCTGCCGGAACAGAAGCATCCAGCTCGAAGCAATGCTGCCCCGCCGGATGGACCCATACATCCGCTCCCGTCGCGGCATCCGTGTCCACGCTCCCATCGCTGCTGCGCGCAAAGTTCGCACACAGCTCATACCGGCTGCCCTGCTCCGGGCGATAGGTCAACGGCCGCCGCGTCACGGGATCCAGATAGGACCCCGTCAGCTGTCCCACATCGGCCGGCAAAGTGGAGTCGTGGGTCTTCCAGTACCCTTCGACCATGCCGCTCATCTGGTACAAGCGCATGATTCTCTGACCATCGGCGCGCATCTCCCGCTGCCGCCTCGGCGCGCCGAGATTGGTAAAGCCGGCCATCGCCAGCAGAACCACTGCGAGCGATGACACCAGCGTCATCCACCGATCGCGCCGTCGCCGCGAGTCGGCATCGCCCGTCTTCCTGAGGCCGCCGAAGTAGTAGAAGAAAACTCCGCCTGAAAGCGCAAGGACCACCAGCACCTTCAGCAAAAACCTCGACGTCAGCTCACCGCGCAG
>DASZYN010000329.1:0-3110 GCA_035545435.1 Acidobacteriaceae bacterium
GGAACGGAACCAGTCACCCATGACCCGCTTGATGCCGGGCACGATGTCCTGGCGGGTGGGAGCGCTGCAGGCAACCGTCGCGATATCAGAAGCGAGCATGCGTCCTGCACGGGGATCTTTTGCGGCGTAGGTGATGGCAAAGATGCGTTTGCCGGAGGTGACGGACATGAGGGCGGCTTCACTTTCGGTCGCCGAGCCGTCGTTTGCCTCAATCGGAGAATCGGTACAGAGGATCGATCCGCCTGGAAACGGGACCGCTATCCCTAAGGTCATGCCTGCGGGCCTTTCGCATTCTTTAATTCGCTGGACGAAGCAGGCCGCTTAAGCGCGGCTCTTGTCCTGGTCCGGTTTCCGTTCGGCTCTCCGCGAAGCGCTGCCGATGAGGTCGGGTCGTGCGCCGTCTCCGAGTGACGGCAGTAAGCCCTGCCTTTTATTCGATACGCGATGTCGGGAAGGGTCAATGAAATGGCGCGCAATATTTCGAATTAAGAACCAACGCGTTCAACATCGCAGGGTGACGGGCAGAGTGGAGCGCACGGAATTGCGGCGCGAGTGCTGCGGTTCAGCCGGATGAAACTTTGTCCAGGTATACAGCGTATACATCTGTGTGGTATACAGCGTAGACATGGTGAAGGCATCGACGTCCGAAAGAATTACGGCAGCTGCGGGCAAGCTTCTGGACCGGTCAGGAGCCGAAGGTGTGACGATGCGGCGCGTGGCAAATGCTGTAGGGATCACGCCGATGGCACTCTACCGGCACTTTGCCAACCGCGAGGGACTTCTCAATCAATTGGCAGACGCCGGCTTCAAGCAGCTGGCATCACGCCTGGAGGGCGCCGCGCAGACCGGGAATCCCGAGCAGAGGTTATCGGCCAATCTGGATGTCTTCCTCGACTTCGCCCTCGAGAAGCCGAGGCTTTTCGAGCTGATGTTTCTTCAGCGGCGCGAGGGCGCACGGCGGTTCCCGGAAGATTTTCGCGCAGGGCGATCGCCGACCGCCCGGTTTTCTGCAGAGGCGCTGGAAGCGGGCATGAAGGACGGGACCTTCCGCAAGGACGATGTTTGGGAGATCGCGTTTGAAACGGGAGCCATGCTGCAAGGACTGGTGATGTTGTATGTGGGCGGCCGCGTCAGCGTGCCTGAAGACGAATTTCGCGCTCTGGTTCATCGGGCGTTTCGGAGGTATTTCCATGGGATTCGGCGGTAAGATGCGGGATTTGGTGATGGCTCTGCTGGCGATCGCTGCCACGGCATTGCTGATGTTTTTCGGCAACGGTCTTGAGCCGCACTGGCCGCTCGCCTGGTTTGTGCCCTTACCTGTGTTGCTCTATGCGCTGCGGAGCTCCGTGTGGCGTGGGGGAGCCGTCGCCTTCCTGGGCATGTTGCTCGGCTGCCTCAATTTCTGGAACTACTTCCGGGTCCTGAGCGCGCCGGCAATTGCGTGGTTTGCCAACTTCACCTTGATGGCGCTGTTCTTTGCTGTCGGCGTGCTGCTGACGCGGGCGCTGGCACGGCGCGGGGCGCTGTGGAGCGCCTGGATCGCGCTGCCGGCGTGGTGGGTGAGCTTCGAGTTTGTTCGCAACTTGCTATGGCCGCATGGCAGCGGCGGCAGCGTCGCCTACACGCAGCTGAATTTCCTGCCATTTCTGCAATTTGCTTCTTTGGCCGGTCCGTGGGGCATGGGATTTGTGCTGATGCTGTTTCCCACCGGGCTTGCCCTGGCGATCCACATGTGGTGTTTGGAACGGCGGCAGGCCGGTTGGATGCTGGGATTGACGCTCGGCGTCGTCGCTGCGGTGCTGACCTTCGGCGCAGTGCGTCTGGCGCGCTCGCAGCCGGGTCCCGAGGTGAAGGTTGGGATCGTCGCTTCAGACGTGAGTCAGGGTGTCGCCGATCCCGGTGCCTCCGCACAACGACTCTTCGAACAATACGCCGAGCAGGCGCAGGGGTTGATTGCGCATGGAGCGCGGGTGGTTGTGATGCCGGAGGATCTCGCCGTTATCGTCGATCCGAACACCGCCGGCGCTGATGCAATTTTCCAGCGAGTCGCCGACAGCACGGGTGCCGTGCTGGTGGTCGGTATGAATCATGTCTCGGGACCGATCCGTCATAACGAAGCACGCATCTACGCGCCCTCTGCGCCCGTCCGGAGCTATGACAAGGAGCATCTGCTGCCGCCATTCGAGAACATATTCACGCCCGGGACTTCGCGGACGACGCTGGTTCGCAGCGGCCAGACCTGGGGCGTCGCAATTTGCAAGGATATGGACTTCACCGACCCGGCACGCGGCTACGGACGGGCGGGCGTTGGTTTGCTTCTTGCTCCGGCATGGGATTTTCAGCTGGATGCCTTCTGGCACGGGCACATCGCCGTGATGCGCGCAGTGGAAGACGGCTTCAGCCTCGTGCGTTCGGCGCGTGGCGGTTTCCTGACCGTCGCCGATGACCGGGGACGGATTCTCGCCGAGATTCGGAGCAACTCTGCGCCGTTCGCCACGCTTTGGGCGACGGTTCCTGCTGGTCATGATGCCACGCTGTTCCAAAGTTGGGGCGACTGGTTCGGCTGGTATGCGGTGGCGCTGCTGGCTTTGGTAGTCCTTCGGTTGGTGTTCGGTCCACGGCGTTCTGCTATCTCCTGACCGCTGACTCGCTGCGCCATTTATGATCGAGAATTGGCCTGAGGGCCAAAGTCCTTATTCGGAATCGATCATGAAAACCGGCATTATCGGCCTGCCACAGGTAGGCAAGACTTCGTTATTTCAGATTTTGACGCGGGTCAAAGTCGAAGGCGGCTATTCGAATCCGCGCGAGGCCCATCTGGGCGTGGCCAAAGTTCCCGACGACCGGCTGGACCGGCTGGCCGCGCTTTACAACCCGAAGAAGCTTGTCCATGCCACGGTCGAGTACGCGGACGTGGCTGCGATTGGGCAGGAGGCGCTGAAGGAAACGGCTTTCCTGACCAGTCTGCGCAATGTCGATGCGCTGATCCACGTGCTGCGCGGGTTTGAGGACGATTCGATAGCGCATGTCGGGGCCATTGATCCGCTGCGCGATGCGAAGAGTGTCGAGTTCGACCTGATGCTGAGCGATCTGACGCAGATCGAAAAGCG
>DASZYN010000330.1:0-25752 GCA_035545435.1 Acidobacteriaceae bacterium
ACAGAGACATTGTTTGTGTGCTTCGTTTCCAGCGATCGAAGGAGGCAACAGTACGCAAGCGATCTTTTGCAGGAGATTAGTCAAAAGGGAATTACAGGGCGAAGAATTGTAGTCGGCCCCGGTTCGGCACAGCATCTGTTCACCACATCCTGCGATGTCTATCTCTCCGTCGCAGAATCTATCGATGACGGATACCGTCCAGTTATCGATGTCATGTTCGGGCAACTCCTTGGTCTCCACGGTGCAGTAGCCAGAAATGTTAAGCCAGACGCGCCGAGCCCTGAGGGAGTTATCAGCCGGGTCGTTCAGGAGTTCAGGATTTACTGAAGCCGAACTGCTTGATCGGTGCAGATAGCTCTGGAATCTTACGGGACTAACGAGGTCCCACGCTTACTGTTCCCATGTCGTACCAACCGTCTGAATCGCGGCCGTCAATTGCCAGGCGGATCGCCGGCTTGTTGGTCAGGGGATCGATCATGGCGACACGGAAACTGTAAGTTGCCGGCGGCAGCGTGTCGGGAATGTAGAGTGTGCCGTCGAACACTGCATCGCCAGGCAGCCATGTGCGAACGTCGGCCGGCACACGGATCACGGCTGAATCGCGGCCAGAACGCAGTTCGATGGCGAGCGGATATTCCCTGTAAATGGGAGCGACGCCGGCATTCAGCCACCACATATGCACCAGCATCATCTCACCGGGAGCTACGGCGCGGGGATATTCCATGCGGCGCAGGATGAAGCGGTAGCCCATCCTCTTTTCAAAGCGCTCAAAGTTTGGTTTCCACTCCGCAGGAATCGGTGAGGATTTCACATTCACCGAACTGACATGCCACCGCAGTGCCTGGTCCAGGATGTAATCCACATCGTATCCATCCTTTTTCCAACTCGAGGGAGTCCCGCAGGTTTCGAGTGAGACGGGCCGCTTTTGCCACACGTCCTGAATTCCTGAGCGCACCACCTGCTGAGGGTAGATCTCGAGCATTTCAGCGGGGAAGTAAGGATCATCGGAACTGGTTCGCATGTCTCCGAGGCAGTCGAGTCGCCAGCCCGCACCATGGGCGGTGCCGTAGGTGAGCGCCTGTGGTTCGTCGAAGTTCATCAGCAAGGTAGTTCTGGGGAAGGCCTTCAGCCAGATATCGATGAGGGGGGCCTGGTATTTGAAGTCGGGCATGTAGCTGCTCCAGCCTTCGCCCCAATATCCGATTGAGGAGATATCCACGCTGTCGAGGTACGGATTTCCGTCGTAGCGTTTCCCGGCTTCGGCGACTAACTCGCCCCAGTACTTGAGGAAGGCAGGATCGGAGAAGTCGGGCTGCCAGATCGAACCGTCCTTGTCTTCCGGTTTATTTGCACGCCGCGCGCCCGATTTCCGATACCAGGCAGGAAGTGGATCCTGATTGGAGTAAGGCATCAGCCGGATGGCCAGAGTCTGGCCGTGAGCGTGAGCCTCGGCGAGCGCCAGATCGATGATGTCCCACCGGAACTTACCGGGTTCCGGTTCAATCGTGTCCCAATACCAGCGGCAATAGGCAATCGATGTATCGGGGAAGTCGGGCTTCGTGGCCGCCTGGGGCAGCTTGGTTTCGGGTCCGCGTTCCGACCAGGTCAACGGTGGATTGAGCGTCTGCCCATTGAACCGCTGAAAGGTGGTGATACCCATCCCCGGATTGGTGAGGACATCCTGGATCTCGTGCGGCCGAACCACGACTACATTGGGGTGCTTCTGGGCCTGCGCATTCAACCTCAACAACTCCGAAAGAAGGGCGAGGGCGATCAAGGTTCGAATTGCCGCGGAACGATTTTTCATGAGCCAGCCGTGTGTCGACCATGATAACGTTTCATATCGTTTTAGAGCGCAGAAAAGGAAAGAAATTCATAAACGATGGAAAACGATAGCATTCTGTCTTGCCAACGAACCTTCGGAACATGTTTCTCCTGGAACCGGCCGGCGGTCTGTGTGGCAGTGCTGATCGTCGCGGTAGTCCTGCTGCAACCTGCGCTTCGAGCGCAGGAGGTCGCGGACCACGGACCGGACACGAACCGCCTTGCACAAATCGAGAAGCGGATGCAGGAGTATGTGGATCGGGGAGAGGCTGCCGGGATCGTCACCCTGGTGGAGCAGAACGGAAAGGTGATCCAGTCGGCCGCGGTCGGGATGCAGAACATCGAAGAGAACAAGCGGATGGAGAAAGATTCCATCTTCCAGATCATGTCCATGACCAAGCCTTTTACAGCGATCGGAATCATGATGCTGGCGGAGGACGGAAAGCTGAGTCTTTACGACAACGTCGAGAAGTATCTGCCGGAGTTCCATAACCAGAAAGTGAATGTAAATGGCTGGCTGAAGCCTTCGTCTCGCCCTATTCGAATCTGCGATCTGCTCTCCCACACCTCAGGCATGCCGAACCTGCCGCAGGGCTCGATGAGAAATCTCTACCAAACGATGGATCAGAGCCTGGCTGACGCGGTGCGGGAATTCGGCACCGAGCCGCTCGAGTTCCAGCCCGGCACGCGATGGCTGTACAGCAATCCGGGGATGGCGACGCTGGGGCGCATCATCGAGGTTGTCTCGGGGCAATCCTATGAAAGCTTCATTGAAGCGCGCCTGCTGCGGCCGCTCCAGATGAAAGACACCTTCTTCTTTCCCCCTCCCGATAAGCTGGGCCGCATCGCCATGGTGTACTCGCCCAACGATGGCAAGTTGCAGCGCGCCGGAGCCGACATCCTCGGTGGCGATCCTGGGGCTTATCGCAAGGGAGCGAAGTACCCCGCGCCCGAGTTCGGGCTGTTCTCGACCGTGGAAGACCTGTCGCACTTTTGCGAGATGATCCTGGGCAACGGTGAATGGCACGGAATCCGGTTTCTCTCACCGGCAAGTCTAAAAGCGATGAGCGAGGTCCAGACTGCGGGCATGGAGGCAGGATGGTATCCCGGGGCCGATTATGGGCTTGCATGGGAGATCATCAGCCGGCCGCTCGGGACGCTGGGATTGTTGCCGAAAGGAAGCTTCGGTCACGGTGGCGCATTCGGAACCCATGAGTGGATCATCCCCAGCCGAAATATGTTCACGCTCTATATGGTTGCGTGCAATGGCACGTGTTCCGATACGCCGGAGCGGGCATTTCAGGCAATGGTGCAGGCCAGTCTGCAGTAGGGCATTTTCAGTGCCGCAAGGGAGAAGGTTTCCAAATACGCTGTTTTGATTTGCGTCCCGACAGGATTTGAACCCGCGTATCGCCGTGAAAGAACGCGGGGAAATCGTAGCTCTAACATTCCAGAGGCAGCGAGGTGCATCGGAATCGGCAAGCCGCCAGCCGTGCTGACGATTGCGATATCGATCGCAGCTCTCACTGCGACCGTACATGCGCAACAGAGCAGAGAGCCAATCCATTTCCGCCTGGCAGAAGTCGCGGCGACCTACGATATCGAACGTGCGAAGATCGCAGACGCATCCTGCAGTTGTTTCTGGATGCAGGGAGGCAGTGCTGAAGCGGCGATCGAGTTCCATTCGGCGTGGAGGGTGGTGGGCAGCTTTGGGGGTTCACATGCCTCGAACATTGAGCCCGGCGTGGACCTGAGCCGTCTGACGTGGCTGGTCGGGCCGCGTTTCACCTACAACAGTTCGCGAGTCACAAAAGAGATCACCGCCAGAAACGAGTCACATCTTTTTGGCCAGATACTGGCCGGAGGCACGCATGCGTTTGACAGTGTCTTCCCCCGAAGCGGCGGAGCCACGTCTTCTGCCGGTTCGTACGCATTCCAGGCGGGAGGCGGGTTTGAAGTGGGGCCAGCCAGCGGCCTCCACGTGCGTCCCCTTGAGCTCAACTACGTGCGCACCGCACTGCCCAACTCGACCGGCAATACCCAGAACGATCTTCAACTGAGTTTCGGGATGGTTTACGGCTTCAGGTAGTCCGGATACGATTCCGCGAGGGGCCTGACGAAGGTACTTACAGTTACGACCGGGCCCGTCAACCCTTGCCCTTCGATCCGCCTGTGCTCGCGCTACAGTTCCGTGGTCGGCGTCTGCACCGGCGCGCAACTCGGCGGTCACGCCGGCGAACTGCGCAAGCGGATTGATGACCGTCGCCGTCAGCGGTATGACTAATTACCGATGAGTAATCCTTGCGCCGGGCGAATGTCGCCAGCGCTGGACAACGATGGGGCGGCTTTCCACCGTTTGTGACTGAGGGCTGAGGTCGATTTGTCCGATGCCTGGTTGGCATCCCGCCGCAAGTGGACGATGAAGGCCAGCCTTGATGACAACGCTGGAGTGAAGACTGGCCATTTGAAAGGCAAGGACGGCAGCTGCTCATGCAGGCTATATCTTTAAAGAAGGCGGAGCCTGTTGCGGATCCGCACCGAAAGAGGTGTTCGGCGCGGGACCCATTTCGAACAAGAGGTGGCCGCCTCCAGCGATGTCGGCATGGCGAAACCACGCGCGCTGCTGACGCTGGCCATTGAGGGTGAACGACTGTACATAGGCGTGGGATGGATCGCTGCGCTTCACTTCTATCTCAAGGCGCCTCCCGCTGTGCAGTTCAATGAACGCGCGATCGACCAGTGGTGAGCCGAGCACATAAGTTGCACTGACGGGATCCACAGCGTAGAAGCCGAGCGCCGAGAGGATATACCACGCGGACATCTGGCCGACGTCTTCGTTTCCGGCCATTCCGTCGGGCTGGTTGCGGTACATCGTATCCATCAGAGAGCGAACACGCTCCTGGGTCTTCCATGGAGCGCCGGCATAGACGTACAGATAGGCAATGTGATGGGAAGGCTCGTTGCCGTGCGCATACTGGCCCACCATGCCCGCGATGTCGGGCGGGGCATCTGGCGGCAGGGTGGAGGGAACCGTGAAAAGCGCATCGAGTTTCTTCAGGAAAGGCTCGCGTCCTCCGAAGAGGGAGATTGTGCCGGCTGCGTCATGCATGGTTCCGAAGGTGGTCTGCCAGGCGTTGGATTCGGTATAGTCGCGCCACTCTTTGCTGTGGCCCATCTCGATGGGATCGAAGGGCAGAGCCCACTCGCCGTTCTCGAGTTTAGGTTCCATGAAACCACTGGCCGCGTTGAAGTAGTGCCGGTAGCTGGCAGAGCGCGCGCGGAGCAGGGCAGCATCGTCGTTATGCTCAAGCCTCTCGGCGACGTGTGCGATGGCCCAGTCGTTGTAGCAGTACTCGAAGGCCTTTGACACCGATTCGCTTACACGGTCTGCGGGAATATAGCCGAGGCGGCGATAGTAGCCGAGTCCCTCATAGTCTTCTCCGATGGCACGCTGCATCATCACCCGCCAGGCCGCTTCGGTATCAATTCCGGGAAGATCCTTCACGATGGCTTCACTGATGACGCTGGCGGAATGATAGCCGGTCATGGTGCCGGTCTCGGTTCCCTGCAGAGGCCAGACGGGCATGCCCGCCGGACTTTGTTCGGCCATGCGAATCAGGGTGTTGGCAAAATCGGGCACGCGATCGGTCTGGATGAGGGTATAGGCCGGGTGGGCGGCGCGGAAGGTATCCCATAACGAGAAGGTGGTGTAGTTGCGACGATTCGGCGGCAGCTGATGAATCTGGTTATCCATGCCACGATAGCGGCCGTCGGTATCGTCAAAAAGCTGCGGGCCGAGCGACATGTGATACAGCGCGGTGTAGAAGATGCGCTTCTGGTCTGGAGTGGCGAAGTCTGCGCGGATGCGAGATAGCTGATGGCGCCAGGCATTCTGCGCGGCGGTGCGGGTCTTTTCGAAATCCCAGTCAGGCTGTTCGGCGCGTAGGTTCTTCGCCGCGCCTTCGGCGCTGACTCCGGAGATGCCGGTGCGAACGTAGATCGTTTCTCCGGTGGTGGTTTTGAAGTGGAGTACGGCCTTGAGGCAGTCGCCGATCAGATTGCGGGTGTCGTGCACCGGCTTGTCATCGGAGTAGAAGACGACGCTGGTGGGTTGTTTTGAGAGCTGCAGCGTGAAATAGCAGTGCCTGCCCTGCCCCCACGCCCGGGTGATGTGTCCGCCGGCGATCGTATCGGGCGCAACCTGGCGCATTTCCGCTGAGTAAACGGAAGAAGTGCCGTTGGTGAGATAGCTGTGAGCCAGATCGACGATCAGCCAGGCGTCTTCACTTTCGGGGAACGTGTATTTGTGCAGGCCGGTGCGCTCGGTAGCCGTCAGTTCGACGCGCACTTTCGAGTCGCTGAGCAGAACAGAGTAATAGCCGGGCTCGGAGTGCTCGTCGTCATGAGAGAAGCGCGAACGGTAGCCTTCACCGGGGTTGGAGCGCGAGCCTGGCACGAGCCTGACCGGACCCACGCCAGGCATGACGAGAAAGTCGAGCAGATCGCCGCAGCCGGTGCCGCTCAGGTGCGTATGGCTGAAACCCATGATGGAGCTATCGGAAATGTGATAGCCGGAACACCAGTCCCAGCCGTCGTTGAAGGTGTCGGGGCTGAGCTGCACGGCACCAAAGGGAAGGCTGGCTCCAGGGAAGCAGTGGCCGTGTCCGCCGGTACCGATGCGAGGGTCGACCCAACCGAGTGGATCGGCTGCGTCGGCGCCCTGAGGAACAGCAAAGGCAGGAAGAGGGAGAGCGGTGGAGACGCAGATTGCGCTCGCGGATTGCAGAAAGCGGCGGCGTGTAATTGAGGTATCGATGGGATTCTCCATATGAGTGCAGCTTGAGTCTGCAACAATTATTGCTGGTGGCATTCTAAATTCCTCCGCAGCGTAAGGAGACCTCTGAGTTGAGTCACGGGAATTGGGATGGAGGGCTATCGCGCCGAGAGGTACTGCAGCGCGCCGGAGTGGCAGCGCTGGCTACGCTATTTCCTCGCAACAGATCGGCGGCAGGAGGCAAGGGATGGGATCCGGGCCAGGGGAGGCCGCAGCCAGGAGATCGCCGATTCCGCTGCGAGGTAGTCGAGCAATATATTGTCCGCATCCGTGCGCGCGTCGGCGATCCGGAACTGGCGCAGATGTTTTACAACTGCTTCCCAAACACGCTCGATACGACGGTGGAGCCTGGGACATTCGATGGCAAACCGGACACGGCGGTGATCACCGGCGATATTCCCGCCATGTGGCAGAGGGACTCGTCGGCGCAGGTGTGGCCTTATCTCGACCTTGCCAGCAAAGATGACCGTCTGCGATCGCTGCTCGAGGGTGTCATCCGGCGGCAAACGCGCAACATCCTGATTGATCCCTACGCCAATGCGTTCATGGCAGACCTGAATAGTCCGCCGCTGGAGTGGAGCCGCCAGGATCAGACTGATATGAAGCAGGGCGTGGGGGAGCGCAAATACGAACTGGACTCGCTGTGCTATCCGATCCGTCTGGCCCACGGGTACTGGAAGAAATCCGGCGGAACGCAGCCATTCGATGCGCAGTGGCATGACGCGATGCGGCTCCTGGTTCAAACCATGCGCGTTCAGCAGCGCAAAGACGGACCCGGCCCATATCATTTTCAGCGGTCCGCGCCGAATCCGACCGACTCCCTCGACGATCGGGGCTATGGCAATCCGGTCAATCCGGTGGGGTTGATCGCGTCCGGGTTTCGCCCATCGGATGATGCGTGCATTTTCTCGTTTCTGGTGCCGGCGAACTTGTTCGCGGTGAGGTCGCTGCGCCAATTGGCGGAAATGGCAAATTCGATTCTTCACGACAGTGCGCTGGCACAGCAGGCGGATTCGCTGGCGAGCGAGGTGGAGACGGCCCTGCGGCAACACGGAGTCGCGAATACACCTCAGGGGACGATCTGGGCCTATGAAGTGGACGGATTTGGCGGCAGAGTGCTGATGGACGATGCGAATGTGCCGAGCCTGCTGGCGCTGCCATATCTGAATAGTTCGCCGGATGCCGAGCTATATACACGTACACGAGCCTTTGTCTGGAGTCCGCAGAATCCGTGGTTTTTTCGCGGGGCGGCGGGAGCGGGAATCGGAGGACCCCACGAAGGGGCCGATATGATCTGGCCGATGTCTCAGGCGATCTACGCGATCACCAGCACTTCAGTGAGCGAGATTCGCGAAGCAGTTGGCATGTTGAAGGCCGGGTCAGCGGGGAGCGGGTTTGTTCACGAAAGCTATTTCAAGGACGATCCAAAAAGATTTACGCGGGCCTGGTTTGCATGGGCGAACACGCTGTTTGGCGAGTTGATCGCGCAGCTGGCCGAGGCGCACCCTGAACTGCTGTCGGATTATTCACGGGCCAGATAAGTGCTGTCTCGTGGGGGTTGATTTGGTCTTCGACTGGATTTGAAGACGGGTTATCGGCGTGAAAGATTACTGGAAAATCGTAACCCTAAGGCCTCGTATCGTGTCACGCCTTTCCGCGAGCCAACGGACTGGGTCTTCGCGACTGACAGCGCGGACGGGCCAGAAGCAGGGCAAGCAGCCGCTGTGGCTGGCGAAGCGGGTCGCCAGGCATACGTTCCGGCGGACCTTCACCGGGCAGGATCCATCCACACTGGCCGACTTCTCGGTACCGATTCGGGGAGCATCGAGCAGGCTGGGCGTGTGGCTTTTATCCGGCAACACCGTACAAAGAAGAAAACCATGGCAGCTCGGGCGAATATGACACGGCAAGCACCAGTCTCTTGCGCGGATGCGGACCGCGTCCGCGAGGTCGCGAGTTAGGATCAGTGCGCGCGTGCTGCCACTGGCACGCAAAGAGAATTCGCCCGGCGGGCGCCGGACAATCTGGACATGTGCGCCCGGGGCGATACCGGAGGCTTTGCAGCCGTTGCCGCCACTGCGATTCTTTCACTCGTATATGGTATTCACCCTGCACTGACCCGCAGCGGGATTGCCGTCACTGCCGCTGCTCTCGTCGTCATGCCACTGCTTGCCTGGTTCAAGCGGCGGGTGGCGCAGGCAACGAGTAGCCGTGCACTTGCCGCGGATGCAGTTCAGTCGGGAGCCTGTGCCTATCTGGCTGGGATCACCCTTGCTGGTCTGGTTGTAAACGCCATGTTCCGAATTGGCTGGATCGATTCTGCAGCGGCACTGGCGGCTTTGCCGATCCTCATCATTGAGGGACGAAAGGCAATCCGCGGCGAGAGCTGCTGCTGCTGGTCAGAACGGATGTTTCCGACAGCCATTATGGGCATCCGACTCGCGTTTTCGGAACTGCCTGGTGAGACGTCTCATCGCCTCGCGTGTTTCCGGGTCGTAAGCCGCCGAAGCACGCCGGTTTTGCGGCCAGGTGTCTTTCCGTCTATAGTCTTTAGATACATGGGCTTCATGACGGCAAAGCGCGGGACACGACTTTCCTGGGTATCCCTCCTGGGAATTCTCTGTATCGCCCTTGTCCTTACCACCGGCATTCTGTCGGTCACTCACACCCATGGCAACGGGCAGATCAATCACGATTGCGCTCTGTGCTTCACGGCCCATCAGGTAGTCCAGATCGCCTTTATCGTGACGATCCTGCTGGCCTCGCGTCCGATTGCGAGGTTCAGCTGTGAAAGGTTTGCCCCCCTCCCACGTCAGCGCTTCGTTCTGAAGCTCGCCAATCGGCCTCCGCCTGTCCCTGCTGTTTTCGCCTAACACAGTAGTTCACCCCAGAGGCATTCCATTCAAAATCGGAGGTCGTTTATGCGCACGTATCTGCGTGTCGCTGCTGTTTTTATTTTTCTCGGTTTCTTCGCCGCAATTTTCCCCATTTCTTCCTATGCTCAGGCCGGAGCGACATCCGGCACGATTACAGGCACGGTGACGGATCCAACCGGGGCCGTCGTGAAAGGCGCAACGGTCACCATCGAGAACCCGGTCAGTCAGTTCCGGAGAAGCGAGAAGACCGATGGTGTGGGCAGCTTTACGTTTGTCAACGTGCCGTTCAATCCCTATCACCTGGCTGTATCCGGATCCGGCTTCAGTTCTTCCGCCCAGGACGTGGATGTGCGCTCGGCGGTACCGGTGACGGTGCCGGTGAAGCTGGCGATTGGTTCAGCGGCAACGACGATTCAGGTGACGGCTGCGGACCTGCTTGAGAACGACACGACCATGCACACTGACGTGGACCGCAACCTTTTCGAGACGATTCCGCTGGAGAGCCAGTCCTCCTCGCTCAGTTCGCTGGTGACGCTGGCGTCGCCGGGCGTGGCGGCCGATTCGAACGGACTTTTTCACGGGCTGGGAGATCATGCGGAGAATTCCTTCTCCGTGGACGGCCAGCCGATTACCGATCAGCAGAGCAAGGTTTTCTCGAACCAGCTTCCCTCATCGGCGGTGCAATCGATGGAGGTGATCGACGGAGCTCCGCCTGCGGAGTACGGAGACAAGACCAGCCTGGTGATCCAGGTCACGACGCGCTCCGGCCAGGGATTGACCAAACCGACGGGATCGATCTACGCGACGTATGGTTCTTTTGGTTCGACGACCGAGGGATTCGACCTTGGCTACGGCAAGAAGAACTGGGGCAACTTCATATCCGTGGACGGGCTGAACAGCAGCCGCTTTCTCGACCCGCCGGAGTTCGCCGTCTTCCACGACAAGGGGAACGAAGAGAACGTATTCGACCGGGTCGACTATCAACCAAACACGGCGAATTCGTTCCATTTGAACCTGAACTACTCGCGCTCGTGGTTTCAGACACCGAATGCCTACGACAATCTCAACCCCGGGAACGTCAATCTCGCGGGAACACCGGTTGCAGGGCAAGCCGATCAGCGCTCGAAGATTGGAACGTTTAACGTCGCGCCGGGTTACACACGGGTAATCAACCAATATTCAGTTTTCAACTTCGGGGTATACCTTCGCAAGGATAACTACCACTATTACGGCAGCAAGGATCCGTTTGCGGATCTGGGACCGATCCAGCAGGAGTCCATTGGGCAGGATCGCAGCCTGGCGAACTACGGCGTGCATTCCGATATTTCCTGGGTCAAGGGCCGGCAAAACGTGAAGCTGGGGGCGATGTATGAACAAACCCTCCTCCGTGAAAACGATGCTCTCGGTATTGTCGATCCCGGATATCTGGATTCGCTCACCGATGCGGACGGGAACCCCTGTATGTCGGGGGGCACGCCGGACGTGGCGCTCGCTGCACCGTGCACGGATTTGTATCCGTACGATCTGACCCGAGGCGGCTCGTTCTACAACTTCCTGGGTCGAACGGACGTGAAGGAGCTGGCGCTGTATATCGAGGACCAGATCAAAGCCGGCAACTGGCTGTTCAACCTTGGCATGCGAGGCGATCTTTACAACGGGCTGGCGGCGGAAAGCCAGGCGGAACCGCGGCTGGGTATCTCGTACAGCATCAAGCCAACGAACACGGTGTTGCGGATCTCGTATGCCCGGACGCTGGAAACTCCGTTCAACGAGAACCTGGTGCTGGCGAGCCGCGGGTGCCTGAACGCCGTAGTCAATCCGCTGCTGGGGTGCCAGGGCGGCGATACGGGGGCGCTCACGCCGGGTTTCCGGAACGAGTTCCATGCCGGGTTGCAGCAGGCGGTGGGCAAGCATTTCGTGGTCAGCGGCGACTACATCTGGAAATACACGCACAACGGTTACGATTTCAGCGTTTTGGGGAACACTCCGATTACCTTCCCGGTGGAGTGGCACAACTCGAAGATTCCCGGGATTGCTCTCCGCGCCGATGTGACCCAGATTCACAACTTCAGCGCGTATGTGGTCATGTCGTCGGTGGCCGCGCGCTTCTTCCCACCGCAGGTGGGGGGCGCGGGCGCGACGGTGGGGGAGAGCGGGTATCCCTTCCGCATCGACCACGACGAGAAATTCAACGAGACGACCCACTTCCAGTACCAGCTACCGTGGAAGCACATGCCCTGGTACAGCTTCAACTGGAGGTACGACAGCGGCCTGGTAGCGGGAGCCGTTCCCTGTTACAACGTGACGGACCCGAACAGCCTGTGCAACCCGGACAACGACGGTACCTCCATCACCCTCCCCGATGGACGGCCCGGGATCGATCTGAGCGGGCTGACGGCGGACCAGCAGTTCGAAGCGGGTCTGACCTGCGACGGAGTGGCGGCGACGCCAGGCTCAGGGTTCACGAGCTGCGATGCGGCGGGGCTGACCTCGAAGCTGGTACAGATTCCAGCGCCCGGTAAGGAAAATGACGACCACGACCCGCCGCGGGTCCAGCCGCGTAGCCTGTTCGACATGGCTCTTGGCGAGGACAACCTCTTCCACGGCGACAAATACAAGTGGGGCGCGCAGATTTCGGCCATCAACGTCACCAACAAGTACGCGCTCTATAACTTCCTCTCCACTTTCAGCGGCACGCACTACGTCACACCGCGTGCCATCACGGGCCAAATCACCCTCTCGTTCTAAAGCCCGATAGGGGCGGACCGATTTCCGCCCCTATCGATTCGGGAGGTCTATATGGCCGCACTCGATCCGCAGCAGCGCGGAAGCAAGCGGCGCCTGGCCCAGATTCGGTGGAAGCGCTGGGAGCTCATCCATGTGTTGATCCTCGCCGCGCTGATGACCGGGTTTGGCCTTTGGGTTGGCATCTGGATCGCAACCCATCATTTCGATTGAGCCGGGCATGTCCAGCCACGATGCTGCGGTGTCAGGCAGCGCGCGCTCGGCTCATTCTCCCTGACCTTCACGGTATTCCGATGAGTAGCCCCCCGCTCATGCCTATGGATTGCTGGTGACCTCCCGCAAAGCTGTAGTCATACGCCGGTTCGAGAAACCAGCCGAAACGGTGTTTGCCAGAGGGCCAGAACATGAAGTCTCCTGCCGTCTCTCCGGAGATGGAGTTCGTCACATTTCCATTCTGTCTGAGGTGCACCCATACAGGACCGACCCCCAGCATGAATTCTGCCTTTCGTGACAAAGTCCACGGCTTTTTGAAAAGCAAGTCGGTGTCCCATTCCGCTGACTTGCGAGTGTAGAAGGGCGACACGCCTGCCTCAAGCTCCAGCCAGTTCTCGATGGGTGTGATCTCTGCGGCAAGATTCGGCGCGAACGTTGCTGCGCCTCCGCTGAAGTTCCAGCTCGTCGCGGCGCCAAGCTCAACAATGGCTTTGGGGTCTTTGTCCTCAATGGTCTTTTGAGGAAGACGCGAGGATGCAGCTGAGGAACTCTGCCCGTTAACGGGCGAACACACAAGCAGAAGCAGGCACGCTCCAGTGATCCTGAACACGAACAGACGCATAGATGTCTCCAAAGGAAGTGGTGCGTTCCAATATCCGCGCTGGAAGCACGGAAAGGCCAGGCTAAGCGGAGGCATCTGTACGGGGAGGTCGAAAGATGGATGATCGGGACGTGAAAACAGTTGAGGGCTGCTGAGCCCAGACATAAGACGTCGCGGTATTGACCCGGCCAAAATCAAAACCTGCATTTGGCAGACCGTGAAAGCCGCAGCACCAGCAGATGCCGTTACAAGGCTCCGGAGTAGTCGGTTGCTGCTGGGTGCCAATAGCCTGCGTCGAAGAAGAGGTCCCTGTGAGGGGTCCATCGCACAGATCGCAGTGCGGCGGATCGACCGCCAGGCACAACAAAACCGCGCACAACAGCCATGCGATGAGGTAAGCCGGCGTTGCAATTGCGCGGTTCATGCCTGTAAAGATAACGCTTGATGAGACAGATCACCAGCGGCTCAACCGGAGGATGCCGCTGAGGAACTCTGCCCGTTAGCGGGTGAGCACACAAGCAGAAGCAGGCACGATCCACTGATCCTGAACAACCGCGCATAACAGCCATGAGATGAGGTAACCCTTAATGAAGCCATGCTTACATCATCGCCATGTGGACTAAGGTCGGCCCTGTCCGGCATGGTTGAACCAGTCGACGATCAGGCGATTGCGGTCGTCTCGGTTTCGTGGCAGCGGATGGCCATCGTGCTCGTAAATGCGAAGACCGTACACTTTGCCCGCTTCCTGGAGCGCTTCCGCCATTCGAAGAGCCTGCGCAACTGGGACCATGGGGTCGGTTCTGCTGTGAAGGATGAGGACGGGCACATTGACCCGGTCAGCCCAATAGACGGCAGATCGCGCTCGATACTCCGCCTCTGCGTTGTGCTTGTAGTCGGGCCAGATATTTGCGAATCCGTCGATATACATATTCCCGTTGACGAGGTTCATCGCGGGCCTCGCGTCAACCCAGGCTTTCACGTCGGTGACTGCACCAATGACTGCCGCAGCTTTAACTGGAACACCTCGTTCGATCGCCAGGTAAGTCATCGTACCGCCTCGTGAAAGGCCGAGCATGTACACCCGATCCGAATCGACGTAGTCGAGAGATTTCAGCGTCGGCACAAGGTTGAGAATGTCGTCCACCTCCACTCCGCCCCACTCGTCGCGTTTCGCCGTAGCGTCCCTGTACCGGTAGTCGGAGGCGATGACAACAAAACCAGCTTTGGCGAGCAGGTAGAGATCGGCAACGTCCAGACACGATGTATTCACACTGCAACAAGGTGCGCCGGAATCGGTGATACGGCCCAGGTCACCATTCCCTCCACGATTGAAGATGATTGCAGGCCATTTCTGAGCCCCCGGGATCTTCGGGCTGATGAGTAAACCATGCACAGAAAGCCCGTCGCTTGAGTACTCGATCTCCTCGAGGTTGAACTCTTTTTGCAAGCGTGCCTCTTCGTAGACTGCCTGCGGGAAATAGGCACGCCCGAAGTCGTCGAGGGCTTCATAGCGAGGCATTTGTGGTCACGGCTTCCTACTCAGAATCCTGCCGTTGGGTTCCTGCGCGGCAGCCATCGGAAGCGCTGACGCACAGACCATGAAAAGGATGAGCGGAATCAATGCTGTCTTACGCAAGGTCTTGCCCTCGCCGATTCTGCGATCGCTGCCAACGATTGGTCGCCGTAGCCCTCGTTGCAGCTTTGCCGCGGCACGGCCAGAGTATTCGACGGGCGGCTCTTTTTTCTTCTTACCACTATTTCCGGTGCAGATACGCAATCAACTCCGCGATCTGTATGTCACTCAAACGTCCGTTGAAGGCCGGCATCGTCCGTTTTCCGTAGACGATCACCTGGCGCACTGCCGCATCCGTTGCCGGCATCGTGCCGTCGGGGAGATTTTGATGGGAGAAGAGACCCTGCAGCTTCGGCGGCACCTTCTTGAGGCCGAGGTCGTTTTCCTCGTGACACTCGAAGCAATGAATCTCATACAGGCTTTTCCCAGCTTGTTCGGTTTCGGTTAGGGGTTTTGAGCAGCTGGTGGCCCAGAACAATGGTATGGTCGCGACAATAAGGCCGAGACTCGATCCCAGGACTGACCGCCCAATAAGCCTGCGACGCCGTGTTCTCAGACTCATCTGCCAGCCTGCAGAGCCAGAGCCGCGACTGCATTGGCGACCTCGCTCGGGCTCCATCCGCTGCCGCCCCACTGCTGCGCTACCTTGTTGTCCTTGTCGAGAAGGGTGGTTTGCATCGTGTGGGTGATCTGGTTGTCTTCTTCCGTGTACTGCAGACCGAAGGCCTGAGCGAGCTTCTTCAGATCGCCGGGCGTCGTGTCCGCAAACTCCCAATGGGCGAAGGCAGAAGCGTTGTCGTCCAGATAGGCCATTCCGTACTGGCGCAGTACCGGTGGTTGATCGTAGTTCGGATCGAGGCTCACGCTGATCAGGTGACTGGCCGCGTACGCTGCCGGCATCTTCGCAAGAAGGTCGTTCACCTTTGCAAAATGACTCGTGATCAAAGGGCAGGCCGTGGGCATCGGGCAGCGTGTGTAGATGAAGGTGATCAGAACGGCCTTGCCGCGATAGTCCTGGAGGTGGATCAGCTTGCCATCCTGATTGACCAGGGGCACATCGGGAACCGTTTCTCCAACCATCAACGCATGCGGGGGAAGCATCGTGGGGGGCAGCTTCCGTCCCTTCTCGCTGGTGATGACGACACGATCGAGCAGATAATTGTCCGAATCCGATGGCACCAGAACATCCGCCGTTATTTCGTCCCCCGGCTTCAGCTTCTGCACGTCGACTGGATTCTTCACCTTGTAGACCATCGTCATCGCCGGCATGAAGCCGGGGATGTCTCCGTGCCTGATGGTGATCTCGCTGGTCGCAGTGCTGGTGGCCAGGACCATCCCCTGGAGACGATACTGCTTCTCCGTGACGGCCGCCGGATGCAGTTCCACACCGGCGGGATTATTGCTTTCTTTGCGGCACCCGGAAGGCAAAAGCATCATCGCCGCACCAACGACCAGAGCGGCGACACCGAAGCGCGAAATCAACAACATGCAGTTTCCTCAATCACGAAATATTGCGTGCGTTAATTCACCTGCGCTCATGGGGCGGCGAACTTCTCTGGTGAGGCATCGAAAACCTGCTTGTGTTCGCGCTCGCAGAAGTAGTACGTCTTTCCCTTGTAGGTCGAGGACAGAGAACGATCCACGTCCATTCCGCAGATGGGGCAGACTGGATGATTCGCACTCTGCCTGATGGGCCCGGCATACTCAGCGTTGGAAGAAGGATTCAGCCAGCCCCGGCCCTGATATTCAAGGGCGTAGGCGGTCCGGCTCGCTACTTCCCGGCCGAAATAGCGCTCGACCACCCGCAAGGCGAGGTCAATGCCGGAAGTGAGGCCGCCTGCGGTCGCCAGATTGCCCGTTTCCACGAACCGAGCCCCGCGTTCAACATGAATGTCCGGATACTGCAGCGCGAGGTCGACGTAAGCGCCGTGATGGGTGGTGGCAGGCTTGCCATTCAGCAAGCCAGTGCTCGCAAGCACAAAGGCGCCGGTGCAGACGGACATGGTGACATCCGTACTCCTGGTGGCATTGCGAATCCACGCTTTGGTCGCTTCGCTGGCAGGACTTTGTGCGGGAATAACAATGACCTTGGGTGGCGGGGCATCGGCAATGGTGTAGGTGGGTGTGATCTTCAATCCACCGCTCGCAACAATGGGAGTCGCCGTCTCCGCCACAGTGTAGAGACTGAAGGCATCAAACTTACGGCCGGGAACGGCGGCCTGCTCGAAGACTTCCCACGGACCACAAAAGTCAATAACAACGGCGCCTTGAGAGATCAGGAAGGCGACCGGTATGGACGCGTTGGCGGGAGGGGTGAGCGGGTTGAGCGTCGCGCTTCCCGCGGCTGCGTGGAATGTTTCAGCAGTCGCGCCAGGTAAGGCCAACGAGCCAACAGCAGTTAAGCCGAGGGCTGTGGTGCGTTGAAGGAGTTCTCTGCGATTCATTGAGTTAACCTCTGCAATCCTGTTGCGACGAGCCCAGGCCAGAAGCGCCTCTATGTGTTTCGTGCTCTGGCAGCGGCATATTGACCGCTCACAAAGTCCCAGTTCACGACGTGAAAGAATGCGGCAACATACTCCGGCCGTCGGTTCTGATACTTCAGGTAGTAAGCGTGCTCCCACACATCTAAGCCGAGGATCGGTTTACGGCCGCTCGTGAGGGGGCTGTCCTGATTGGCGGTCGTTTCAATTTGCAGCTTGCCGTCGCCGCCCAGCGTGAGCCACGCCCAGCCGCTGCCAAAGACACCCGCGGCTGCCTTCGAAAACCGCTCCTGAAACTGATCGAAGCTGCCGAACTGTGCGTCCATGTCCTTCGCAAGTTCGGCCTTCGGGCGGTCACCGCCGCTGCGGGACAGAGTCGGCCACCAGAAGGAGTGATTGGCATCGCCTCCTCCCTGGTTACGGATCGCCGTGCGGATCGATTCGGGCACGGTATCGAGATGGGTCAGCAGTTCCTCGACGCTCTTGCCTGCCACCTCGGGATGGCCGGCCACGGCCGCATTCAGGTGCTCTACATAGCTGGCATGATGCTTGTCGTGATGCAGGTGCATCGTCTGCGCGTCGATGTACGGCTCGAGGGCGTCGTACGTATAGGGCAGGGACGGCAGAATATAGGGCCCGCCTGGCGCTGGTCCTGATGCCTGAGCGAGCGCGTAGGGGTTAAGGCTTGGGCCGGATATTGCGAGTCCGGCCCCGGAAGCAAGACCCTTCAGGACTGAACGTCGATTCATAATCGTCTCCTTTCAAGCGAAGCGCGAAATTCGTCTGCAATGCGGAAGTTCAAAGGTCGCATTCGGCGGATGCTCTCATGATGGAGCTGACTCCCCGCCCGTGCCTGGGTTGTGCGACCATCGGTACTCTCAGAACGTAGCGATGAGGTTGACTGACACGGAACGGCCGCGTCCGGTAACCGGAGTCATGCTGCCGGTGGCCCCGTAGAGGTCAATGTTATTGCCGCCAAGAGGCAGTTCGTAAAAACGATTGAAGAGGTTGTCCGTGCGGAACCCACCCTGTACATATTTAGTTTTGTAAACGGCGTGAACATCGACGAGCGCAAATCCCGGAGTGCGCAGCTCCATGCGATTCGGGTCGAGGTGCGACTTCCGGTCGACCATCTCCGAGCCAAAGCCGGCAGTGAAGCTCTTCGTATGTTCATCGAAAGCAAGGCGCAGATTCAGCGGCATCATCTGGTAAAGCGGGGTACCGCTGTCGGTACGCGTGCCATGGAGCCATGCTCCGCTGGCGGTCAGCGTGCCGGATCCGGAGCTGTCGTTACCCCACAAGGTGACTAAACCCGAGAGATCGCCGCCGTAGATGCGAGCGTCGTGATTCGCAAAGCGCAGCAGCGGCGTTCCCATCATGGATCCCATCATCGGCATCGAGGCAACGTTCACGTCGATGTAGTCGTGAATGTAATTGAGGTGAGGTGTGAGCTTGACTTCCCACGGCCTCGGTGTCTGCCCGTGCAGCAACATGGTGCCGCTGACAACATTCCCAGTCTCCGGCTTCAGACTGATGTCGCCGTAATAGGAGTTGCCGTCGCCAAACCAGCCGATCATGCTGGCCGCCATCATGCCGGTTGACCACGTGTACCGCTCGTAGAGATTAGGTGAGCGGTTCTTTCGCGCATAGCCGAGCTCGAAGGCTGCGTGCCGGTTGGCATCGTAACGACCCATGGCAGTCAAGTCGAAGTTCACGTCGGTCCGGGAATGATTCTCAGCGTTGAAGGCAGCGGCGTCGGCAGCATACATCGCCGAGTAGCCGTGCACATCGCCGGCGTCGGACCACACCGTATCGTTGCGCGCTCCGAACAGAGTGGACCAGTGCGGGTTCCAACGGCTGAATATTTCGGCATACGTTCCCAGTCGGGTACGGCGACCATTGTTGATGTTGATAAAGGTGTTCGGCCCCATCATGGGGGCCATTCCTGCGACCGGCGGCCACCAGTCATCGAGGCGCAGGCGGTGCAGCTCGTTGCCAGCGCGGACGGTGTGGCGAGCGGAAAGCGCGGTCTCGTAGCGAACCAGATAGCCCAGGTCGCGGCCGTGGGTATTCATCGGCATCGACGCATCCGCGCCGTCCACAGCGAGCTTATCCTGCAGAAAATTCATCTCGTGCGTGGTGTTCTGCCAATAGAAGTGGGCATCGAGCGAGCCGGTGGCAAAGGTTCTGCGGTAGCGCAGATTCAGCGATGTGGCATTGTTGTGAGTCAGGTCCATGAAGGCGTTCACAAAGCCTTCGAAAGGCACATGGTGGAAGCTGCCGGTCGCGACGAAGTAGTTGTGCCCGCCATGCGCCCCCAGAGTCACCGCGTGGTCGGTGCTCTGCGCGTAGGTTGACGTGATCTTGCGGCCTGCACCGTCGGCATAGTCGCCGGTTGTCGTGAATGCACCGACATACCCGAGGCTGAAATGTTCGCTGGCAATTGCCTCGCTGAGAGATCCGCCCCAGTTATCGCCGTTTGAGCGATAGAAGCCGCTGAAAGTTCCCTCCTCGTGCACTCTGCCTCCGGGCTCTGCAAAAACAGGGGCGGGAGTCTCGACCGCGATGGTACCGCCGAGGCTGTCTCCACCAAGACTCACCGGAGTGATCCCAGCCAGCACGGTCACCTGCGCTGCCTGAGGTGGGGCAACATAGCTGAGGGTCGGGTTCATGTGGTTTGGACAGGCGCTGGAGATGGTCATGCCATCCACCACGATTTTGGTTCGCTCATCGCCCAGGCCATGCAGGAAGGGGATCGTGGCCAGCTCACCGTTGCCATGCAGGCTGACGCCCGGTACGTCGGCCAGCATATCGGCGCTGTTATGACTTTGGGAAGAATCGGAGGGCTGCACCTGGAGAATCGAAGCGGCAATGGAGCTTGGTTGTCCTTCAACCTGAACCTCGGCGGCGACGACAGGAATGCTGAGAGAGATGTCTTCAGAAATTTCTTTGCCGGCTGCCACGGTCAGAGAGTGGAGAGTCTGACCGGCAAACCCCGAGGCAGTGACGGTGAGTTCGTAATTGCCTGCCGGGACAGAGACAAAGGAAAAGTGACCCAGGTGATCGGAGATTTGGGTTTCGCGAAAGCTCGTGGCGGTGGCGCGCAATTCCAGGCGGGCTCCGCTGATCAGAGCACCTGAGGGATCCCTGAGAACTCCGGCGATGCTGCCGGACGAAGAGGTTGTCAATGCGGCTGATTGTTGCGCATGAACGACCGGGGCAGGCGCGATCATGCAGGCGGTCGCCACAATAGCCGTCCAGATTCCACTTTGCATTCGGTTTTCCTTTTTGGTTCGCTGCACAAACAGCGGTTGTAAAACCAGGCCTTGTCCATCAACAAAACTGCGCCCCGCGGCAAGCGCAGCGGTTTGCAATACCTAAGGGTCTTCTCAATGGGGCAGGGTGGAGCCGGCGCAAAGGTGCTCGCGCTAGTCCCCATCATGTCAAAGGAAGGCAGCTATCTCTGTGTGGCAAATTGCCGCAGCGGGGCCGTCAAAGGCCGGCGCCAGTCACAACTCAGCGGTTCGGAGGAAATTTCGAGAGCTTGCGCTGCAGCGAGCGACGGTGAATTCCAAGCGCCCGCGCAGCCTGAGAGATGTTGCCTCCACAATCCGCGATGACACGCTGCATGTGCTCCCACTCCACCCTTGCCAGGCTGGGGGCCTCCGCGGGGGAATCGGGAATCGCCTCGTGCGGCGCCCCGAGTTTTTCGTAAGCGGCCAGAATCTGATCGGCATCGGCAGGCTTGCTGAGGTAGTAGTCCGCGCCGCGCTTCATGGCAGAAATCGTTGTGGGGATGCTGCCATAACCTGTCAGCACGATGATTCGCATGGAGGTATTCGCAGCGCGAAGTTCTTCCACAACGCTCAGGCCGTCCATGCCCGGCATCCTGAGGTCCACCAACACCAGGTCAGGGATCGACTCGCGCGCCATCGCGAGGGCTTGGCTGCCATTCGCAGCCGCGGTCGCCTCCCAGTTCCGTTGTGCCAGCGCTCGGCACAATCTGGTTCGGAACACCTCATCGTCATCGACGACCAGTACGCGACGGGTTCTCTCAGGTTGAGACACGATGGCTCTGATCCTGTTTTGAGAAATGAACCGGGAGTGTGAGCGTGGCTGTCGTTCCGTTGCCCAGGGCAGACTGGTACCTCAACTCGCCGCCGAGGCGCTGCGCGAAGGTGCGGACCAGGAATGTACCCAGTCCCATGCCCTTTCCCGGTTCCTTGGTTGTAAAGAACGGTTCGGCAATCCTGCGCAGAGTCTCGTTGCTCATGCCGCTGCCATGGTCACACACGGAGAACACAATCTCTGAGCCTCGGCTTTGCGCCCGCAGCGTGATCCGCGCCTCTGAACCCGCGTCGAGCGCGTTGCTCAGCAGAGCTGTGAGCGACTGGACCGTCGCCCGCACCGGCAGGAAGAGATCGGTTGGCGCGCCATCTGCGTCGATGGAGATCTGCGAGCGTCGCGGTTCAGGGATCTCCCGCAGCGTCTGGCGAAGAAGTTCGCCAATCTGGATCGCCCGCGGCGACTCGCCGACCGGCTCCGCCCCATCCGCGCTCATGCGTTGCAGGATGTGCTCGCACCGCTCAACTTCTGAGCGGATGAGCTTCGCATCGTCGCACACTGCGTCGCTGTTCTCCAGGGTGGAGGCGTAAAGCTCCAGTTCGCGAGCCACCACAGCGATGGTTCCGAGAGGCGTTCCCAACTCATGTGCGGCGCCGGCCGCCAGAGTGACCAGCGAAGTCAGCCTCTCCTGCCGAGCCACATGCTCCTGGAGCGCCAGCACCTCTTGTTCGCGGAGACGTAGCGCATTCGACACTCTGCTGGTGAAAAAGCTGATCAGAGCCGCCGCGATGACAAAAGCGATCCACATTCCTGCCAGATGCGAAGAAAGCCCGGGCTCTCCGGAATGCAGGTGTGACCCCTTGAGCGAGACGTGGAGGACGAACAGAAGACCAAAGCAAACAGATGCGAGTACACCGAGCCCCCACACCCATTGCTTCTTGAGCACAACCGCCGCGAGGGTGATCTGGACAAGATACAAGAGGCTGAACGGATTCATGGGACCACCCGTCAGCCCAAGCACAGCAGTCAGGCAGACGGTATCGAGCAGAAAGATAAAACCCAGGATCGTCTGCGGGGCGCGAACCGATCTCGACGCCACACGATGCAGCCAAACGTTTGTTGCCAGTACGGAGACGAGTGGCACTGTGGTCCACAGCAGCGCGGGGTAGAAGCCGAGGAAATACGCGACCCCCCCGAGGGTGGCTCCTCCTCCCAGAACCATGGCGTAGCGCAGCCGTACGACCCATGGCAGAGCCAGATTCGGAGCGGCGTCATTTTCCAGCTTCTGCAGTGCAGGCATGGCAGTGGGCATCATCCTGATGATATTTCGGCCCGGAACCATTAGCACCCTGCGACAATTTGTCGCACTCGGCTGTCTGGTTGGACAGCCGTTTCTGCAGTTCCATCGGTTCGACTCGCATATGAGCCCATTGAAAAGATTGGGGCTACCAGCGGGTAGCCCCTTGTAATTGATGGATGGAATGAGGCGGCAGCATACCACGAGTTGGAAGATCCACGAATTGCATAAGCGCGCATTGTTCAAGAACAATGAGATTCGGAAGATTCCCAGTTCTACTCATCACACAAACGGAAATGCGACCGCTCGACAGCCATCGCCAGGGCGTCGACATGGTTGTGACTGGGCGATCTTCGTAAATCCCGGAGCCGACAGACCGCCGGTCATACCGCAGCGTGACGTTGGTAACGGTGCTACTTTTTATGAATTGGTATTACGATGCCATGCAGGAGCTTGCATGGGAGACCTGAGCAGGATCGGTATCGCCCTCGACTCGGACCTGCTCCGCCGTTTCGATAAATCGATCGCGCGGCGCGGCTATACCAATCGCTCGGAAGCCTTCCGCGACCTGATCCGGGATCGACTGGTAGGCGAGCAAACGGCCATGCCCGATGCGACGGTTGTGGGTACGGTCACGCTGATCTACGACCACCACGCACATAGCGTGGGTGAGAAGCTCACCGAAATCCAGCACGAGCACCATCAATTGATCGTCTCAACCAGCCACGCTCATCTGGATCACGATTCTTGTCTGGAAGTGCTGATTGTGCACGGCCGCTCGTCGCAGGTGGAGCGGCTGGCGGATCGGCTCATCGGGCTGAAGGGCGTGCAGCACGGCCGCCTGGTCATGACGGCTCCGCAGCATCCGCTCGGGCCGCCGGAACACAAGGTGCACAAGCACGCAAAATAGGTCGCGGGAAGGCAGAAGATGGGATTGTGCAGGCGCACTGGTAGCACGATATTTAGATTCGTATTACTGCTGTTTTTGTCTTCCTTAACTGGAGTTGTCCCCCTTCACGCTGCCGCGCAGGAGAAGACATCGGTCACCGCGAATGACGGCCTTCCTGCGCCTCAGCTATCGGGAAATGTCGTTGACGCGTCAGGCGCGGTCATCGCTGGAACTACCGTACAGGTTCGAAGCGCGAACGGCGCTGTTCTTAGAACGATGCAAACGGACAGGGACGGCTGCTTCAATATCTACGGACTTCCCGCAGGCCATTATCAAATCGTTATCTCTCATCCCGACTTTGAAACCAGGGAAATGCCCGTCACCATTACGACCGCCCGAACTGCGGCGACTCTGGGCATCACTCTGACGCTGAGCGCGGTCAGCACCACCATCAACGTGCAGGGCCGGGCGGACGATCTAATCGGAATTGCCGATTCCGCCACCCTGGGAACGGTGGGTGCCAGGGAAATCGAGGATCGCCCGATTCTTCGTTCAGGAGAAATTCTCGAGACGATTCCCGGTGTGATCATCACGCAGCACGCGGGCGGTGGCAAAGCCAATCAGTATTTTCTCCGCGGCTTCAACCTCGACCATGGAACGGACTTCGCTGTTTTCACCGACGGTGTGCCGTTGAACCTGCCCTCACATGCCCACGGTGAGGGATATGCGGACATGAACACCGTCATCCCGGAGTTCGTAAAGCGCGTGGACTATGAGAAAGGTCCTTATTTCGCCGACGTCGGCAACTACGGTTCAGCCGGATCGGCGCACCTGGAATTCTTCAAAATCCTGCCCGGTAATTTCTTTCGCCTTGAGGGCGGGATGTTTGGATATGGGCGGATGCTTTTCGGTGCATCGCAAAAACTCGGTCCAGGCAATTTACTTTACGGCGGCGAAGCGTACCACGACGACGGCCCATGGACCCATCCGGACAATTACTACAAATTCAACGGCCTTCTCACCTGGAGCCAGGGCGGAGACGACCATGGGTTCAGCATCACGGCTCGCGGCTATCACGGAACCTGGCATTCGAGCGATCAAATCCCCGTGCCCGCCGTACCGCTTGTTGGTCTCTTCGGATCGCTGAACCCAACCGACGGCGGACACTCCCGGCGTTACAGCCTGCAGGGGGAATGGCATCGGCTGGACGCGCATTCCATGACGAGAGTTGTGATCTACGGCTTTTATTACGATCTCGATCTGTTCTCGGACTTTACGTATTACCTGACCGATCCCAGTCGCGGTGACCAATTCGAACAGCAGGACCGGCGCTGGGTGGCCGGGCTGGACGCCCGCCACACAATCTTCAGCCAGTGGCTCGGCCGCAGAGTGGAGAACACCTTCGGCGTGCAGATTCGTAACGACTGGGTCCACAACGGGCTCTACCAGTCCGAACATCGAGTGCGCGTGGACAAAACGGATGCCGATACCGGTACCACTCTGCCCGCCACGACCCAGGCGGATCGCTTTACGGATACCCAACCCGGTTTCTATGCAGAAAACACCATCCACTGGGCAGACAAATTTCGCTCGGACGCAGCCCTGCGCGGCGATCTCGAATCTTTCGACGTTACAAGCCTGGTGACATCCGCAAATTCCGGCGCCGCCAGTAAGTGGCTGCCCAGTCCGAAGCTCAGTCTGGTCTTCGGACCGTGGGCCACCACAGAGTTCTATGCGCAGGGTGGTTTCAGCTTTCACAGCAACGACGGGCGGGGGACTACGCAAACAATAGAACCGATCTCCGGAGAGAATCCTTACCCTAATACGCCCGCCGACAAAATCCCGCCTCTTATCCCGACCAAAGGCGGAGAGATCGGTGTGCGCACGGCGGCTGTGCCGCGTCTGCAAAGCACGTTTTCACTTTGGTATCTCCACAGCGCTTCCGAATTACAGCAGTCGGGAGACACCGGAGGCACGACTGCGTCACGACAGCCGAGCAACCGCTACGGCATCGAATTAGCGAACTACTACACACCTGCGGAACACTGGGCCGTTGACCTGGACCTGGCACACTCCAAAGCGCTTTTTACCGAAATCGATGGCGATGATGCGGCGCCGGGTAGTCCCGGAGGCAAGCGTGTGCCGGAAGCGGCTGGGCTGGTGATTGCCTCGGGGATCACGCTGCACGATTACCGCGGATTCTCGTCGAGTTTGCGCCTCCGATACTTTGGCGCGCGCGATCTGACGTCCGATGGACTCTTTCGCTCAAAGGCAACAGCTTTGGTCAATGGACAGGTTGGATATCAAATTGGCGAGACATGGCGCGTTTCAGCCGAATTTCTCAATCTGCTGAAC
>DASZYN010000331.1:0-17473 GCA_035545435.1 Acidobacteriaceae bacterium
ACATCTCCAGAGTGCCCCTGATTCCTGCTCAGTGGCGGCATCGCTCCAACAAAGTGAAAGGTGGCTTCCCCTTTCCACACAACACGCTCTGGAACTTATTGCCAACGCGCTCCCCACCGCACCTGCAACCTTTTCGGAACAACAGGTCGCGGACCTCTTTCAAACCGCCTCTGGAGTTCATTTGCAGGATCTGGACCATCTGGTTGATATGGGGTTGCTCAGCACAATCGCCCGCAATCGTTACCAACTGCACCCGGTCATTGCTGCCTATGTCCGTCTCAAAAGCGAAGAAGAGGCCACAACACGCCTTGCTCTTCACTCCTGGGCATGCGAAATATCTGAACCATTTAGTAGGGAGAAAGAACGAAAGGTCTGCGATGCGTGACACCTCCTTTCCCTTTCGACACAGGGGTCTGCCTTCGTCACATCTGCTGGCCACCCGCTTGCACGTGTGCTCGCCAGAAACCGCTTTTCGGTTGTATCCAACCGTTGAAATGCGTCATTGGTGCCAGCAGCAGCCAGGCATCCTCTTCCCATTTGGGTGGCTGCGTCTTCCAGGGGAACTCCCCCGGCGCTATGTTGGTGGTTTGGTCACCGGCGCGACGCTCTTTCTGTTCGTCCCCTCATGGCTGTATGAGCGTCACCGGCACCTCTTGCTGACGCCGTGTGTACCACACTGCTCCCTGAGGAGCACGGCTGAGAGACACGCTGAATATAGATGGGTCATCTCCGATGACGCGATCTGCCAGCGAGAAGCATGTGCGCGGCAGGTGCAGTATTGGATGCCGTTCCTCGCCGCTCGCCAGGAACCCCCGACAGCCGGCTGGCGTTGGTTCTATCGAGACTGAGTTGCTGTCTCCACCTGCGTCTGGCGGCAAAAACGAGGGTGGTCTCTTCCTCCCAAACAGAAGAGGAAGAGACCACCCTTTGCTGGAACCTGGCGCACATTCGCCCAGGACCATCACTGGCCGAGTCGCCTTGCCCTGTTCTTTCTCACTCATTCCCTCCATCGCTTTGCGTTCTTCTCTCCCTTTGTCTTTCCCCTCACCTATTTGCGTTTTTTGCTGGACTTTTGCGCTTTTTCGCGCGAAGGTATGAGGGAAAAAGCGCAAAAGCCTGTGGAAAAACACCCAAACGTTTCCCCCCTTTTCACCGCTCTTCCCGGTATAGTTGTTCCTGGCAGAAGAAACGACCAGGATGCTGCCCCACTCGTCTGGGAGCAGTATGCCTTCTTCACCACCTTTTCTGCCATGGATAGTGGACTCGTCGTGCGGACCGACGTGAGTGCCTTCGTGAGCCGATCATTTGCTGCTCACGAAGGCACTCACGTGATGTGCGCCGGGGTAGACCGGGGCCATGCAGCCGCGAAAGACAGCGCATCGGCTCTTCTGGACATGACCTGGCATCGGGCCAGCAACAGCACAAAGGGATATCTCATGAGACAACCTGTTCCTACAGCAACCGGATTCGGACGTGGCCTCCGTCGGTTCTTGCCTTTTCGTTTGGGCATGCTTTTCCTGCTGAGCGTCTGCCTTTTTGGGGTACTTGTGGGCCTCCAGCAATGGCTCCCCGTTTCTCCAGGGGCACCCGGATCAGGCCAGGGCGCCGGTGGCGTTGCCGCCAACGCGACCGCTTCGCTGGATGCTTCTCCCTCCTGCTGGCCCACAGATACGAACTGCCTGATAACGAGTATTGCGTCCCACATCGCGGCGGGGATTCAGGCGGCCTTTCAACCCCTGACCGAGGGTGTGTTGAAAACCCCGGCAGATATCCTGTATCAAACGCCCTTGCTGACGAATGAAACCGAGGCGCAAAATCAGGTCATTCATACCCTCAACACCTTTTTCATCACGGTGGTTGACCTGGCCTTCGCCTGTTTGCTGGTGATCGCTGGATATAACGTGATCATTGGTCGTCATCTGCTCATGCCTTCCTCAACGCTGGTGGAGCTGCTTCCCAGAGCCGTGCTGGTCATGCTCGCGGTTCATTGGAATCTCTTTTTCTTGAGTCTCTTTATCGCGTTCGAGAACGCGCTGAGTCTGGCCGTGTTTCAGTTTGCCGGGGCGCAGATGCTCACCAATATCATTGCGGGATTGCTCACCTTCCAGGGGGTGAGCCTGCTGACCTTTCTGCTGCTGGTGGTGCTGGGGATTCTGTCCCTTCTGCTGCTCATCCAGATGGTGATGCGGATCGCCCTGGTGGCCCTGAGCCTGGTGCTTGCTCCACTCGGTTTGGGCTGTTTTTTCTTGCCCCAAACGATCCGCTGGGGGCGTCTCTGGCTGGCGATCCTTAGTTCCTCGGTGATGGTGCAATTCCTTCAGGTCGTCGCGCTGGGTCTGGGTGGCGTGTTTCTCTCCGCCCTGGCCCAAACCTCCTTTTTCCATCTCGACCAGAGTCTGGTCACGGCGCTGCTGGCCATTGGCACGATGGGTCTGGTTCTCAAAATCCCTGGGATGCTGCAAACCTGGGCGCTTCATCCCATGATGGATGCTGGCGGAAGGGCCACCTCCCAGGCGGATACGATGGAGACGAGTCCATCATCAGGTCCATCCAGCGCAACGAGCAGCGTCGAGAGCAGCGAGGGCGCCGCCGCTGCGGCCACCACCGACACAACAGTTGCGGCGGAAGGGGCCATGCTGTTGCTCTAGCAGCAAGCACAGGAGGAAACAACGATGATGAATACCCCTTTGTGGATGAAATGGCTGCTGGGCATCGGAGTGCTGGGTATACTGGGCTTTGCCCTGCTGGTCGGGGTTGTGACCCAGGTCGCGGGCGCGGCCAATGCCTCTTCTTTCTCGGCCTGTCCTGGCACCCAGGAGCCTACGCCGCCCACGACGAGCCACGCCACCGCGACCATCACCAGCGGAGACGCTGCCACCTGCTATCCCAGCAGTCCGTATGGCGCTGCTGTGGTCAGTTGGGCCAAAAAGATGGCGGATGCCCTGTATGTCAATCCTGCGTGTGGAACAGCGAGAGGCGGCGCCTGTAATGATACCTGGTACACCAGTGCGTTTCCACAGCCAGTGATCGACTACGGACAACGCTGGTGCCAAGCGCACGGCGACTGTGCCGATTGGGCCAATGGGTCGTATCAGTGCGTCTCGTTCGTGCGTGGAGCCTACTCGCAGGTCTATCCGATGACGCTCACCAATGATGCCTTTGGGCTGTGGGCCACCTACCGCTCGGTACCGGGATGGCAGGAGATCCCGTCGCTGGCCACAAGTGATCCAAGCCAACGCGCGCTACCAGAACCCGGCGATGTCATGGTCTTTCGCGATGTGAGTATCGGGCACGTCGCCATCGTCATGGCGGTCCAGGCACCAGGTGCTCACACCAACGGGTGGATCGCCTTCGCCAACGCCAATAGCTCCAGTGCGTATGATCGCATGCCCCTGCGGCCAGATCTGACGGTCGATACCAGTGCATGGGCCGGATCAGGGATGCAGTTTGAGGTCTGGGGATACATCCGGCCTCAGCCAGCCCTGGCGCATCGCGTGGTACGTGTCAACCAGCTTGATCCCGCGCAATACGCCTCCCAGGGTGAATACGAGACCTGGGCCTATTCGGCCTGCTCTGCCGCTGCCATGACCGAAGTGCTCAATGCCTATGGCTTTCATCTGCGCATTCATGACGTGCTGGTGATCGAAAGCGCGCGTGGCGACATTGATCCCCTCCTGGGGTTGACTCATGACGGGGGCATTGCCGATACACTGGCCCAGTTTGGCCTCCAGACCAGGTGGGGGGATCACTGGAGTCTGGCGCAGGTAGTCGCTGTCGCCAATGGAGGCTTACCAGTGATTGTGGGATGGCCTCCCGACCGCTACGACGGTGGTCATCTGGTGGTCGTAACCGGCGGCGACCTTGCCCGTGGCACGATCACGCTGGTCGATAGCTCCGCCTGGAATCGCCAGGTCATCAGCATCACCCAGTTTCAGCAGTGGTGGGCCGGGTTCGCCGCTGAGGCAATCCCCCAAACTTGATTGGCTCAGTCCTGTTATCCATTCATACGTTTGTCCAGACCTCGGTCCTGCTCTTGCGGAGGCCGATTGTTCAAGGAGAGATGCCCTATGGTTCCCTGGAATAGTGTGTGTGTCACCCTTGGTGCCCTCTTCCTCCGCTTCGCGGCGATGCAGGGTTCCGCCACCGATCCCAATGCCAATGCGATCAGTGCTTTTTTCGGCAGACTCACCGCCGATCTGACCGTGTTTGCGCTGGCCATGGCTGGCTTTTTCTTCGCACTCTCGGCCCTGTTCTATATGGCCTCGGGAGCCACGCAGAATGAGCGAACCCGCCAGCACGCCATTTCGGCGCTTTACGCGGCCCTGGGAGGATTGGCGCTGGCGCTGCTGGCAGGCACGGTCGCCCTGCTCATCAATAATGCCGCTACCGGCGCGTCCGCCGGTGGTCCGGCCAATTAGCAGAGGAGAGATGCCCATGCCCACGTCCAGCCACCGAACCCACCTGGTTCCCACACACATTAAAACGCCCGAAACGCTGCTCACCCTGGCCGGAGTATCGCTCTCGGTCCGCCAGTTTTTGCTGCTGCTGACCGGGGTGTCGCTCAGTTATCGCCTCTGGCTCGCCCTGACGCCGCTCGCATTCCTGCCCGCAGGGACTATCCTGCAAGGCGTCCTGGCCGCGCTGCCGTTGGGGGCCGCGCTGGCCTTTGCTTTTGTCTTCATTGCTGGCCGCGCCCTGGATAGCTGGTGCGTGATCACGATCCGGTATGTCTTGCGCCCGCGCCAGTTCGTCTGGCGCTCGGTGCGCTTTGCCGAACCCATGTGGGGGACCACAACGCAGGAGGAACACTATGAAGCCAGGTAAACCGTCCAGGCGGGCCAGCGTACAGCAATACTTTGTCCAGGCTCGTGAGATCCTCAATGATGTGCTGTGTCTGTTCGCGTCACACTCACCCACCAAACGCACGTATTGTTCGGTGCTGGAGGTCTCCACCATCAATTTCCTGCTCAAATCGAGTGACGAACAGGATGCCCTGGTCGAGCGCTATCGCACCATCCTCAAAGCCCTGACGTTCCCGGTGCAAATCATCGTGCGCAACCAGCGATTGGACCTGCGCCCCTATCTCGCCCAGGTTCAGGCCCAGGTTCCCAGAACGCCCGGATGTGATGCCGATCTCGCCTCGAAATCCCCTGATGACCTGCACGAGGACATCGCTTCACCAGTGGGCGAAAGGGATGTCGCCCCGGCCTGGGGGGAACTCGCTGCCGGGCTGGAAACCTACGTCCAGCAGGTGGGAAGCCAGCGGACCCTGGTCGAGCGCCATTGTTATCTGGTGATCCCGGCTCCCGACCCTCTGCTTTCCTCACGACGCTTCTCGGTACGTCCCAAACGCCGGGCAAGCCAGGAAGCGATCCAGGCCCGTTGCCTCCAGGAACTCGCCATCCGTTGTGAGACGGTGCAACAGCAACTCGCCTCGTTAGGCTTGCGCACCCGACGCGTGCGGGGGGAGGATCTTGCCCGGCTCTATCAGAGCTTTTTGACCCCAGAACGTGCCTATCTGCATCCCTTGCGAAGCGCCAATCTCGCAGCCGTGGGCCATTTGCCCCGTGTCCTGCGATCCTCGACGGCTCCCACGCCGGACCGCGCTTCGGATCTGCCGAACGGGAACGAGCCGGACCGATCTCCTGAAGAGGACGACGCTCAGGTGCCTTCTCATCGTCGTCGCTGGCGCCATCATCCTGTCTCATCAGAAGCGGCTCGTGCTCCGGCAGATTTTCTGCGCCTGGCGGATCTGCTGGCCCCGGCCAGTCTTGTGGAAACGCGCGATTGCCTGCGTATTGATGAGGAATATGTGCGCGGACTTGCCGTCGTGGCCTTCCCGCGTGAGGTGTCTTCTGGTGGCTGGCTGGCGCCGCTGCTGATGCTGGATGAGATGGTGGACATTGTCTTCCACCTGCGTCCTCAGCCACAGGCGGCGATGATGCGCATGCTCAAGCGCCGACGCGTGGGCTACGCGTCGGCCAGAACCTTCAATCACAAGCAAGGACGCCTGGATGACCCTGATACCACAGTGGCCCAGAACGATGTGACCCGACTCATGTCGGCGCTGGCCAGCGGAGAAGAGCGCCTGTTTGAACTCAGCTTTCTGCTGATCTTACGCGCTCCCAGCAAAGCGGCGCTCAATGAGCGCACGGAGCGTGTGCTGGCCTTGCTTCAAACGCTCTTTTTAGATGCAGTGGCCCATCCCGTGACCTTTGAACACGCGCTGGCTTTTCGCTCCTCGCTCCCGGCGTGTCGAGATGAAGTCGGACGCACCATCACGCTTGATTCGGCCAGTGTGGCGACAACCTTTCCATTTATGAGCAACTCGCTGACGATGCCCGGTGGAACCTTCCTGGGTCTGACCAGCACCGGGGAACCCATCCTGCTCAACCCCTGGAATACGGCCCTGGAAAATCCCCATGCCTTTGTGGGAGGAGTGACGGGAGGCGGCAAATCGTATCTGGGGAAACTCTGGCTCGAACGCTCCTTGCTCATGAGTGGCGCGAGTGGCGAGCGGTACGCGGTTATTGATCCTGATGGCGAATATCTCCCACTCGCGGCGGCCCTGGGCGGAAGCGTCGTGCGGATCGCCCCTGGCTCTCACCATCATCTCAATCCGTTCGATCTCATCCCTCCTGGCTGTGATCTGCCGACGTATCTGGCGGGGGTGCAACGCAGTGATCGGCTGGCCGAGAAGATCCAGGACTTGCAGAGTCTCTTAGACCTCATGCTGGCTGACGCGGGGACCACCCTGTCTGCGCGCGAAAAAGCGCTGCTGGATCGTGCCCTCTATGAAGTCTATCGCCGCGCCAGCATCAGTGCTGACCCCCAGACGCATTTCCATCAGCCACCACTCTTGCGGGATCTGGCGGAGGTGTTGAGAAGCGGCGCCTGCGGACCTGACGAATGGGATCTGGGTCTGCGGCTCTCGCGTTACACGGAGGGCAGCCTGGCCGGGCTCTTTTCCAGCCAGACCAATGTCAATCTGGATACGCACCTGCTCATCTGGGACACCCGCGACATGCGGGGTGATATGCGTCCCATCGGCATTTTCCTGATTGCGGACGCGATCTGGACACAGGCCATCTATCAGAGTCATATCAGGCGCTGCCTTTCCATCGACGAGGCCGCATCGCTGATCGAGCATCCCGAAGGCGGGCGCTTTCTCGCCAATCTCTCGCGCAGAGCGAGGAAACGCTACCTGCGCCTGGTCATCATGACCCAGAGTCCAGAGTCCTTTGTCGAAGATCCTTCTGGCAGCGTGGTGGCGTCCAATGCCGCGATCAAAATCCTGAAAAAACAGGACCGGACCAGCATTCGCGCCGTCGCCCAGCGCTTTGGCCTGACCAGTGGAGAAGAGCAACGCCTGCTGCTCTTCGGGGTACAAGAGGCGTTACTGTTCGCCGGTGATCGGCGTGTGCTTCTGTCGGTTCAGGCCAGTCCACAGGAGCATCGTCTGATCACCACCAATCCCATGGAACGTGCTCAGCAGGCGGCTCCTGCCGTTCCTGATTCAGGGGGAACCAGGCGTGCAACGTCCCCAACAGGGCACTCCATCCAAGAAGCAGAAGGCGAGGAATGCTAATGTCATCACTCTCCCCCCTGTTGCAGGTTCGTCCTGCACGCGCAAGCGGGGCACGCGATCTTGTGGCCCTCGAAACAGCGCTGGCCGGGCTGGCACTGGATGAACACACGCCCATTGCCCTGGAACTGGCGGCCACGCCCACCTCGCGCCAGTTTCTGCTGCGCGCGCAGCAGCCGATTGCCCTGCGGCACCTCGCACAGCAGATTCAAGCGCGCTACCCGCAAGCCGTGATTGAACCGGAGCCTGGAGATCCGCTCGTCTGCCAACCAGGCGAAGCGTGTTCCGTGGTCGAATTGCGGCCTGGGGCCGCTTCCTATCTGCCGCTGCGCTCCTGGAAAGCGCGCGAAATCATCACTGAAGGAACGGACCCGCTCCTGGGCGTTCTGGCGTCTTTCGGGTCACTGCCCACCGGCACGCGGGCAGTCGCGCAACTCGCACTCGTGCCCGCCTCCCCTACGTGGTCGTCTCCCAACCGCCGCTATGCGGTTGAACCACCCCTGCGCCACGAGCAGCAGAGGAGGCAGGGAACCGTCCCGGAGCGTAGCCTGAAAGACGTGGTTCTGCTCGTCCCCGTGGTTCTGCTGCTGCTGGGGCTCTACCTGTTTCACGGTCTGGTGCCCACCTGGCTCGTACAGGCGGCGCTGGATCTCCTGCGTGGACACCCACCACATCTGAGTACCGCCGAAACGGTCGCGGTTGTGCTTGGCGCGGGAGCCGGGCTGATCGTGCTCCTGGGTGGAGCCTATCTGGCGATTCTGCTGGTGAGTCGCTTTGAGTCCCCTCGGATCTATGATCAGCGACTGGTGGCGGAGAAAACGGCCCGCCCGGCCTATCGCGTGCGTGTGCGCGTGTGGGTCTTCGGCCCTGCGCCTCACACCAGGGGCGCAGCCACGTCAGGCTCCCGGATTGACCGGCTCGTTCGCGCGGGCGTGCGCGCCTGGAAGCGCTGGGAAGCGTGGATGAGCCACCCGCCTCATCTGCACGACATCATCCATCAACTGTCGAACCAGTGGCAGGCCCACCGCGTCTTTGTGCGGGACCGACGCGCACGCCACCAGGAACGTACCGCTATCCTGCGCCAGATTGTGGGAGCCTATCGCCAGTATCACCTGGCGGCGGGAGGCTACTTTCTCCCGCGCCCGCTCTCGGCGAGGCAGGCACGCCGCTTGCTGACTCCTCCCGGACGCCGGGGGTTCAGGCGCGTTGGCTGGGCGGCGGACCTGGCTCGTTCACCCCATTATCTGAGTGTGGCCGATCTGGCAGCGCTCTGGCATCTCCCCCAGGCCGATGACCTGGCGGATCTGGTCTATGTCCCTCACACGACCATGCGCACCCTGCTTGCCCCGCCAATCCTGGCCACCGGCCAGGGCTATCTGCTGGGTACCTCCACCCACGCCGGCCACCAACTTCCGGTGTTTCTCCCCTTTGCCTGCTTGAGCCAGAATCTGCTGGCCGCCGCCAGCACCGGGAAAGGGAAAAGTACGCTCTTTTATCACCTGAGCCGCGCCTTCGCGCACGGGCGTCTCTCGCACGAGGCGGGCGTGCCCAATGGGATGCTGCTTATTGATCCTCACGGCGATCTTGTCCATCAGGTCGCGGGCGCACTTCCCTCAGCGCTGGCTGATGATGTGGTGGTGATCGATCTGGCCGACCGGGACTATCCACTGGCATGGAATCCGCTGGATATGGCCGGAACCGGGAAGGACCGCGATAAGGTGATTGATCATCTTATCCAGGTCATCGAAGCGCTCTGGCCAACAAGCTATGGACCCCGCACCGAGAGTTTTCTAGAATATAGCTGCAAGACGCTCGCCGAAGCGAATGGGCGCCTGCTGGCCGATGATCCGCTGACCGGACCAGATCGCCAGTATACGCTACTTGATGTCGTTCCCCTCTTGCGACGCGCCAGCTTTCGTCACCGGGTTCTCGAACAGGTCGATGATCCGTATCTGCTCACCTGGTGGCAGCAGTATTATGAGTTGCTGGACGCGCGGCAACAGGCCGACTTTACCAGTTCGCTGATCACCAAGCTCGCTAAATTTTCCAGCAGCCGCATCGTCAGCCGCATCCTGGGGCAGCCCCGTTCGACCATCGACCTGGGAGATCTCATTCGCCAGAACACCATCATCCTGTTCTCCTGCGCCGCAGGGGAAATCGGGGCCGATATGGCCGCGCTCTTTGGCTCCCTCTTCGTGGGCTTTTTTCAGGCGGCGTTACAGGAGCAGGCCAGCCTCGCCGTCAGCGACCGCCACCGCTTTCTCGTGCTCATTGATGAATTCCAGGCGCTGGCCGGGATCAATTATCAATCAATGCTGGCTGAACTGCGCAAATACGGCGGAAGCTTTGCCCTGGCCACCCAGTCGCTCGCCTATCTCGACCGCTTCGAGCGTACCCTGCGCGCGACAGTACTGGCCAACACGGAGCATCTGTTCGCCTTCGCGATGGCCGACGAAGACGCCCGGTTGCTTCGGCTCCCCGGCATCGATCCAGAGGATATCGTGCATCTTGCCGCATATACCTGTTACGCCCGGTTGTCGCTGCAGGGCGAGCGCCTGCCCCTCTTTTCCTTGCACCTGCAAGCCCCAGAACCAGAGGATCGCTCGCTTCGGCAGACGATTGTTGATCGCTGTCGGGCACGCTATGGCCGCCCGGTGGGCGAGGTTGAGCGTATCCTGCGCGATGGCCTGGTGCGGCAAAGCGTCCCTGGGGATCTGGGGAAGGCCCACGGGTGGGATTTAGAGGGCGTGGAAACGGTGGCTGAAGCGGTGGAACGCATCAAAAAGAAACGCAAACGCGGCAGCGGCGCCAGCAAAAAAGCCGCCGCATCCGATCTCCAGGGAACCGCAGGAGCCGTGCCCTCTCACCTCCTGTACGAGGAAGAGGAAGCATCTCCTGATGCAGCAGAGGACACTGAGAAAGGAGGTGCCTGATGCCTCCGTCCGCTCACGCGCTGGCTCTGACCCTGGAGGAAGGCGCCCTTCGCTTGCTTCTGTGGCTTGACCACTATCCCCTGCAACGTGCTCAGGATCTGATCCTGGCGGCTGCTCCCTGGGAAAAGCGCACCACCGTCTATCGGCATCTCGCCGACCTGGAGCGCGCCCATCTGATTGAGGAACTCTACGCGGGAATCACCGCCAAAAAGCGCCTCTACCATCTCAGTCCTCTGGGGTGCGCTGTCTGTGATTACCTGGCAGCACAAGAAGATCATCCTCAAGCGGAGAAACAGGCGCGATGGGAACGGTGGACGCGCCAGGATGTGGGGGCGGTGGTTCGAGAAGAACGAGGCAAACTGGTGCGCCTGCTGCCGCGCCTGCCGCTGTGGGTTCTCCTTCAGGACACGATTGAGGGGCTGGTTCGGAATGCAGATCGCGCTCTCGCTCGCCAGGGGCGGCACGCCCAATTGATCCAGTGGAACTGGATGCGCGAGTATCGCCATCCCTTCGTGTCGCGTGAGCAGACGCTGCGTGTCCAGGCTGAGGCCGCGCTCACCTTTTGTCTGCGCTTTCCCCAGGCACCCGGGGCACCTCCCTCCTCTTCTCCGCTGGCCACCGAAGAGGTCTGGTACACCATGATGGTGTTGCACTGCCCGCTGGATGAGCCGCGCCTGATGCGCCAGCGGCTGGATCGGCTACTCCGTTGGCGCGAGTCGGCTGAACGCATGGGGGTTTACAGTCACATGCCTCCGGTCGTGATCCTGGCGACCACCGAACGGCAGGCCGAGTGGTGGCACCAGCTCGCCGCGCAGACTGCCGCACGCCTGCGAGTTGATCCGCTGGTTGGTGCGGTGGCGGTGCTGCCACCCGAACCGGTCTCCTGCTGGCACCTGCCGTTTCGACGCCTGGACACCAGAGAAATGTGCCATCTCCACAATCTGCTTTCGCCCCTGCCAGTCCCCGCGCTGCCCGAACTGCTGGCTTCCCGTGGAGACGCCCGCAGGAGCAAAGCGGCGCGAGAAACACGCGCCGCCAGGACAGTGCTTACCCTTCCCCTTCCTTCGCGTCTGCGGGGGCGTTCTTTCCTGCCAGGGAAAGCGCGTGTCCCGGTGCGCCGGGGTTCCCCGCCTCAGCAGAGGACGCCTGGCGACTATTGCGCACTCAGCGTGGCCCTGACCGCGCGGCAGTGGGAAATCCTCCGGCTCTGTTTTGCCCATCCCCTGCTGTCACGGGAGGATCTCACTCACTTCCTCCTGCTCAGCCGCACCACGACGACACTGCTGCTGGGGGATCTGGCCCGCCTGGGGTATCTGGCGAGCACCTCCACGCTGGTCGGAGAACGCTGGCAGGTTTCCGAATCCGGGTTACGTCTCCTGGCTCGCCTGGTCGGCTGCCAGGTGCATCGTTTCATCCGTTTTCCCGTCGAGGCCGGACATCCCCTGGTCCAGCGCGGAGTCCGAGGATTGATGCATCAGATCCGTCATACGGCAGGCGTCTACGCGTTCTTCGCGCAGGTGTCGGAGGCGCTGGCCCATCAGCCGGATACCCGGTTGCTCTGGTGGGAAACCGGCGTTCTCAGCGAACGGCATTTCGCGTTCCGCGAACGCATCTATCGGTTTCGCCCCGATGCGTTCGCCAGCGTACAGATCGGGCAGCGCCCCATGCGGTTCTGGCTGGAGTGGGATCGCGGAACCATGACCGCGAAGAATTATCAGGTGAAGTTTACCACGTATGCCATGTATCTCGCCTCACGAGAGTGGGCGCGCAGTTCCCCGTTGCTTCCCGCCCTCCTCTGTGTCGCGCCCGATATCGGCCAGGAGAGCCAGCTCACCAAAGCCGCCCGCCGCTGTGTGCTCCAGGCGCCTTCGGGATGGTGTGTGTACTCCACCACCGCCTCGCTCCTGATGACGCAGGGAGTCCTGGGTCCCATCTGGCGCCTTGTCACTGCGCAGGAGCCGACCGAACCGCCGGCGGCGCTGGAGCGTCAACGGCTCTTCACGGCTGAGGCACCGGACCGGGGGAGCGAACCGCTATGACCCTGGCGCGACCAACAGTGTCCCAAAAACAGACCACTGTTGGCCACAAAGAGGCACACTGTTGGTCACAAAGAGGCACACGTTCCCGCTCCATTTTGGGCACGTTTCTTTTACACTTGAAGAAGAACAACACCAGCAGGGGCGCAAAGAACCCCACGCAGCGAAAGGAGCAGCATGAGGAAACGGAGTGACGATGGGCAGCCCGTGCCCGGACCAGCCCTGGCCGGTCATGTCATCCAACGCTACGAGGCTCAACATGCCTGGGTGATCGATCACCTCCTGCTTCAGGGGAGTGTCACCGAGTATCAATGCCTGGGCCTCTTGCTGGAACGGGCCAATACCTGTGTTCCCTACGCGGCGTTCCTGCGGCGAGGGATCATGACCTCGACGGGCAACCGCAAACAGGACCGGGGACGGCTGGCCGCCCTCATCAGTCGCTTGCGGTCCCGGCTCTGGGGGTGCGGGTTCGAGATTGCCAATGTCTGGAATGTCGGCTATCTCCTGCTCGCAGATCCGCCTGCATACAGCGACAGGACGAGAGGTCGTCCTGAAGAACTGTCGTAGACTCGACCGGATGACTGCGACTATACCATGTGCTGCCTGTACCGGGCAGACGAGCAAGGACAACGAGCATGCAACAACGACCGACAGTGAGCTTTATCGGGCTGGGTCAGATGGGCCAGCCCATGGCACGCCACTTACTTCAAGGGCTACAGGGCAAACGCGATCTCTTCGTCTTTGATGCCCAGGCCGAGCGCATGACCGCGCTCACCGCCCTGGGGGCACACGGGGGAACCTGCCTGGATGACGTGGTGCCGCGCGGTGGAGTGGTGTTTGCGATGCTGCCTGATGATCGGAGCCTCCTGCAGGTGGCGCTCACCGATGGCGGCATTCTTACCCATCTGGGAACGGGGGGCACGCTCATCGTGTGTTCCAGCGTCTCCCCGGATGTCTCCGCCCAGCTCGCCCGGCTTTCCCACCAGCAGCACTGCGCCTATCTGGCGGCCCCGGCGTTGGGCGGCCCGGAAGCCGCTGCGCGCGGTGACCTGTCCTTTGTGCTGGCCGGGCCGCGTCTGGCCAAACGGCAGGTGATGCCCCTGTTTGCCTGTATGGGACAACGCCTGTATGATTTGGGAGAACGCGTGGAGGCCGCCAATGTCATGGGACTCGCCTGGCATCTGCTGCGCGCCAGTCTGATCGAGGCACTGGGCGAAGCCGCCGCCCTGATCGACGCCTACCATCTGAACCGGAGCCGCCTGGCCGACCTCCTCCAGGCGCCGTCGCTGTGGCAGCAAACCGCTGACGCCGTGCGCAGGATTGGCGCGCGGGATTTC
The DNA here is from genome assembly GCA_035545435.1 of Acidobacteriaceae bacterium. Lineage (GTDB taxonomy): Bacteria > Acidobacteriota > Terriglobia > Terriglobales > Acidobacteriaceae > Palsa-343. The sequence goes on from DASZYN010000331.1 coordinate 13,892, forward strand.
TCTGAGCCGCAGTTGTCGGTGCAAGCGGGCCTCAGAATGCTTGATCTGGCGCTCCACCTCGGACAACAGCGTGATCTCGATCTGCCCTACGCCGATGTGGCCTACGGCCATTTACTGGCAGCGCTGGACGCGGGGCGTGAGCAGGAAGACTGGTCGGTGCTTTCGGACTTTGCCCGCCAGGGAGCCACCGATTGGTTTACCAGGGAGGAGGATGCCGATGCCCCCCTGGCCTGAAACTCCCTGGCAAGGCATGACCGCGCGCCGGGAACAGCATCTTCCGATGCATCGCCTGGCGCTGGATGCGGAGCACTTCAAACGGGTCGGACAGCACGTGCTCGAACAGGCCCGAACCTTTCTCTATGACGAGCGCCCGATCTATCAGCCCCTCTCGCGCGAAGAACGGGAACGCTGGCAGCAGGCGCCCTTGCCAGCGCAGGGACTTGACCCGGCCCACCTCCTGAGCGAATTGCAGGAGGTCAGCCAGCACGCGACCTTTGGTATCAACCATCGCCGTTCCTATGCCTACGTGGGCGGGGGAGTCAATGAATGGGGCGTGCTGGCCTCCCTGTTAGCCGCCGCGCTCAATCCGAACTGCATCGGAGGCGATCAGGCCATCACCTACATGGAACTGGCAACGATTCGCTGGCTGGCGGAGTTGTCCGGGTTTGCCCTGCCGCCTCACGGCGGGGGAGTCCTCACCACGGGCAGTTCTCAAGCGACTCTGCTGGCACTGGCCGCCGCGCGTCAACGGCTGGCCCGCCGCCTGGGACGCGATATGCGCGTACATGGCTTGCAGGGTCTCTCGCCCCTGGCCATCTATGTCTCGGATCAAACGCATGCCAGTGTGCATCAACAGGCCAATGTCCTGGGGCTGGGCCGCGTGTGTGTCATTGCTTCGGACGACGAGGGGCGCATGCGCCTGGATGTCCTCCAGGAAACCATGGAGCGCGATGAGCGGCTGGGCATCTTGCCCTGTTGTGTGGTGGCCACGGTCGGCACCACGAACACCGGGGCGATTGATCCGCTGGAAGCCCTGGCGGAGGTGTGTGAGCGCCATCGTCTCTGGTTGCATGTCGATGGCGCTTATGGCGGTCTGGGCTGGGTTGATGAGCGCCTGCGCGAGCGCTATCGAGGCATCGAGCGTGCGCACTCGCTGTCCCTCGATGGACACAAATGGTTGGGGGTACCCTACGAAAGTGGCTGTCTGCTGGTACGTGAGCAGCAGGCACTGAAAGAAGCGTTTGCCCGTCCAACGCCGTCCTATCTCAAGCAGGTGGAGGATGAGCATCCCCATTTCAGTGACTTGAGCGCGCAAGTGAGCCGGGCACCGCGCGCGCTGGTGCTATGGGCGGTGCTACGCTCCCTGGGATATGCCGGGGTTCGCAGCCTGGTCATGCGCCACCGGGATCTGGCAACGCTGCTGGCCGCCGGCCTTGTCCACCTGCCAGGGATGCGCCTGCTGGCCCCCGTTGAACTCTCCACCGTCTGTTTTCGCTATGAGCCAGCCTGGGCGCAGGGCGACGAAGAGCACATCCGAACCTGCAATCAGCATCTTCTACGCGACTTGGAGTCCACGGCGTTTCTCTCGACCACCGAACTGCATGGGCAATGGGCGCTACGCGCCTGCGTGCTGCACCCGCGCACCGACTGGGATGATATCCGCCTCTTCCTGGATGCCTTGCCCCCCGCACTTGCGCGGCAAGAGGCAGGGAAGCCATGACCATGCGTCTCTTTCGGGTGATGCTCGCCAGGCACATCGGGCAGGAGCGGATCACCGAGGGGGTCATGCTGACGCCCTCGACGGCCACCAGGCTCGCCTTGCGCCTGGGGCGGGTGGGACAAGGCTTCCGCCGGGAAACGATCCCGGTGTTCCATGCGCCGACTCCACTGCTCACGCATGCCTCGCTCCGCTCGCTGGCGAACGGGCGGGTCGTGCTGGACGCCACGCGCGAGACGGACTCACGCGGCATCCTGGTGGTGCTGACCGCCCACACCCCCTGGACCATCGAGGCGCACGGGAGCGGGGTGCGAGAAATCGGCTACGGCTCCCGCTTTGCCTCGAACCGAGGAGGCCGGAGGGAACGATTCGGGGTGGCGGAACGGCTGGTATGGCTCCAGCCGGGCGCCTGGATCGTCTGCTCCGCGTCTCCAACCCGGACCATCTATCATCTGCGGTGTCAGCCCCAGGCGACAATCCCGCAGACCTGTCGCCTCCTGCTGGAGGTGAAACCCGCGACTCCCAAACGAAAGGATCAGCGTCATGCACGCATACCCCTCTTCTCATCATCCCTTACTCGGCAGTCGAAGCGTCCATCCCACCCGGACCATTGTCACGGTCCCCGCCGCGTGCGTCGACGGTGGCCAGGTCGCTCTCGGCGATGGCCATCTCGTGATGATGGCCGGCCCCTGTACCGTGGAAAGCGAACGGCAACTGATGACCACCGCTGAATGGGTGCGTCGTCAGGGAGCCGTCATCCTGCGCGGCGGGGCGTTCAAGCCCTCAACCTCTCCCTATGGCTTCCGTGGTCTGGGAGAAGCCGGACTCAAATTGCTGGCCAAAGCGCGTGATGCTTTTGGTCTGGCGATCATCACCGAAGTCATGACGCCGACCGACGTGGAGCTGGTCTGCGCATACGCTGATCTGCTGCAAATCGGCACACGCAATATGCAAAACTACATGCTGCTCGACGCGGTGGGCAAAACGCACACCCCCGTGGTGCTCAAACGGGGCATGGCAGCCACCATTGAAGAATGGCTGCTGGCAGCGGAATACATTCTCGCGCAGGGCAATGACCAGGTGATTTTGTGTGAGCGCGGCATTCGCACCTTTGAACCCATGACGCGCAATACGATGGATCTCAGCGCCATTCCCGTCGTCAAGCAGCTCTCGCATTTGCCGATCATTGCTGATCCCAGCCAGGGAACCGGGCATCGGGAGTTGGTAACGCCCCTTTCTCTGGCTGCTATTGCTGCCGGGGCCGATGCGCTGCTCATCGAAGTGCATCCCCATCCCGAGGAAGCGCTCAAAGATGGTGCGCAATCGCTGACCCTGGAGCAGTTTCAGGCGCTCATGCCCCAGGCCCAGGCGGTGGCCCACGCGGTCGGGCGGTCGCTTATGGGACCGCGCTGAACCGACCGCGCACGACGCCTCCTGTCCCTGCCAGTTCCCACGCGCCGGGAAGGCGGGGCAGGCGAGCGCGTCCCCTCCATTCTAGCAGGACAACAGAAAGAAGAAACCCATTCTATGGATGATGCTCATTTGGGAGAAACGCTTCTCCACCTGGCGCTGGCGATGGATTCCGCTCGCCATGCCTATTGGCGCGGCACGCCCGCCCACGACCTGCTCCAACGCGACACGCAGGTGTACCAGCACCTGGCCCAGGAACGCCCCAGGGGCATGGAACTCATGATCGATCTGTATCACTGCGATCCGGCTCGCCTCCGTGATCCTCAGCATCTGCATGCCTTCGTCACCGCGCTCACGGCCTTGCTCTCCCGGTATCAGCCTGGGGAATCCCTGATCACCCGCGTGGGACCGCACGCGCAGAGGCGTGGAAGCACCCTGGTACAATGGCATGACAC
>DASZYN010000332.1:0-10470 GCA_035545435.1 Acidobacteriaceae bacterium
AGAGGGCGTAGGTGGGGACGCCGCTGCGGCCGAGGGCGGCGAGGGTCTGGGTGATGTCGGGATCCTGGTTGGTCCAGTCGGCGCGGAGGAGGACGGCGCCGGAGTCATGGAGTTTTTGCTCGACATCGGCGCGGCGGAGGATGAGCCGCTCGTTGACCTGGCAGGAGAGGCACCAGCTGGCAGTGAAGTCGACGAAGACGGGCTTGCCCTGGGCGCGGGACTGGGCGAGGAGGGCTGGGGTGAAGGGGCGCCACTGCGAGTTTGCGACTTTTGTGAGCTCGCCCCTCGCGATCATGTCGGCAAGGCTACCGGGTTGCGCGGGGCTTGGCTCACCAAGGCTGCGGGCGGTCCAGGCTGATGTTCCGATAGCGACGACGACAAACAGGGCGGAGATCATCGAGGCGAATGCCTTGCCGGGCCAGCGGCCGAGGAACCATCCCGCGACAGCAAGAAGCAGGAAAGCTCCGAGGAGGCCGATCAGGGCATTCGTTCCAGCGATCTGCGTGAAGACCCAAACCAGCCAGATGACGGTGGCGACGATCGGGATGGAGACAGCCTGCTTGAGGACTTCCATCCAGGCACCGGGTTTCGGGAGCAGGCGCGCCCAACCGGGGAAGTACGCGAGGGCGAGGTAAGGCAGAGCGAGCCCAAGCGCAAGGGCGCTGAAGACGGCGAAGCTGACCCAGGCCGAGTGGGCGAGGGCGTAGCCGATCGCGGCTCCCATAAACGGCGCGGTGCAGGGTGTGGCGACGACCATGGCGAGGACGCCGGTGAAGAAGCTGCCGGCGTAGCCGCTTTTCTGAGCCAGGCCGCCGCCGGCGCTGGTGAGCTGGAGGCCGATCTCGAACTGTCCGGCGAGGGCGAGGCCGAGGAAGAACAGAAGCATCGCCATGAGGGCGAGGAAAGTGGGGGACTGGAACTGGAATCCCCAGCCCAGCTGGCGGCCGGCGGCGCGGAGAGCGATGAGCACGGCGACGACAACCCAGAAGGAGACGAGGATGCCGAGGGTGTAGACCCAGCCGTGGGCGCGGAGCTTGTGGCGTTCGTGCTGCGAGGACTGGACGAGTGCGAGGCCCTTGATGAAGAGGACGGGGAAGACGCACGGCATCAGGTTGAGGAGGATGCCACCGATCAGCGCCAACGAGATGGCTCCGAGGATGCCGGAAGAACCGTTAGGAGGCACGGTGGCGGCAGCTGCAGCGGCGCCGGGTGTGGCGTGGATCTCGTATGCGGTGCCGTCGGGAAGTTCGAGCAGGCCGTTGAGTTTTTGCGGAGGAGTCTGAAGGTTTTCGTCTTTGGTGAGGGTGAGCTGGATGCCGTTCGATGCTGCCGTCGCAGGTTGCGGCGCGGCATTGGCGATGACGGTTTCATCGAGGGGGAAGAACTGCGCGGAGTTCGCTTTTATGCCGGTGACGCTGAGGATGAGATTTTTGGCGGATGAGGAGAACGTCGCGGAGTCGGAAGACGGAAGAGGCCTGGGAAGCCGAGCCTGGAATCCGGCGATCACGCCCTGAGCACCCAGATCACTGGAGGGCGCCGGTGGAGCGGTGGCGTAGGCAATGCGCGAGACAGCGATGTCGGCCTTGCCGGGGATGCAGACTTCACGGCAGACGAGCCAGGTGACATGAGCGGCCAGGGTCGCTGCCGGGTGGGCGGGATGATAGTCCGCGGCGACGCGTATGGGGATAGGGAAGACGACTTCATTCTCGTAGCCGAAGTCCATGAGCGGCCCGAGGGGGAGTCGTTTCGGCGGCGGGAACTGCATGGGGCTAGCGGTGACGCCGGCGGGAAGTTTCCATGTGATGGCGGGGGGCTCGCCGGAGTCGCCGGCGTTGATCCAGTAGACGTGCCAGCCGTCTTCGAGTTTGAAATCGAGGCCAGCGGTGAAGGACAGGCCAGGATAGAGTTCCGCGGGGGGAACGAGGAGAGAGACGTTGAGGTGCGGAGCGGTGGCGGAGGGAGACGGGTCTGCCTGCGCGCGATAGGGAAGCGCGAGCCCCAGGAGGGCGAGGGCAGCGATAGCGAGCAGCGGAGAGGAGCGGCGAAGTCGAGGCATCGTACGGAATCGATTGTAGGCTGGGCGCATTCGGGGCTGCCAGAGAGACGCATCGAGGGAGCGATTGGGTTCATCGAAATTACAAATGAGGATTAGCGAATCGCATTTACTGAAGCCCATTTAAAGAGGATCACGGGCATTGAATGGCGTGACAAGTTGCGACATATCCGCAGGTCTTTATAGGAGAATAGGAGGGAGCGCCCCCAGAAAGGGATCCGGTCTTGAGCGCAACGCCTACACCTGCTGAGTCAACTGCTGCTGTCTTGCCATCTGCCGTTCGCGAAATCAGTATTGCCCACAGTCCGGATTCCGATGACGCGTTCATGTTCTATGGGCTGGCGACCAACAAGGTTCGCGTCGCCGGTCACAAGTTCACGCATGTGCTTTGCGATATTGAGACGCTGAATCAGCGTGCGATTCGCGAGGCGTTCTTCGACGTGACGGCGATCTCGTTCCATGTCTATCCCTACATTCAGGAAAACTACGCGCTGATGCCATGCGGGGGATCGGTGGGCGAAGGCTACGGGCCGATGATTGTGGCGCCGCGGGCTTACGATCTGGATGAGATTCGCAGGGTGAAGATCGCGGTGCCGGGAACGCTGACGACGGCGTATCTGGCGCTGAAGTTGTTCGCGCCGGAGATCGATACGGCGGTTGTTCCCTTCGATCAGATCATTCCCGAAGTGATGGCGGGGAATTATCAGGCGGGGCTGATCATTCATGAGGGACAGCTGACGTATGGACGAACAGGGCTGTCGAAGATTCTGGATCTGGGCGTATGGTGGCGCGAGCAGACAGGATTGCCGCTGCCGCTGGGGGGCAATGCGGTTCGGCGATCGCTGGGCGACACGACGATGCTGACGGTGACGCAGGCAGTGCACGACAGCATCCAGTACGGGCTCGATCATCGCGAGCAGGCGCTGGAGTACGCGATGCAGTTCGGGCGCGATCTGGACACGAGCCTGGCCGATAAGTTTGTAGGGATGTACGTCAACGATCGCACGCTGGATTATGGCCGGGATGGACGTGAGGCGATCCGGAAACTGCTGGCGATGGGGCACGAGCGTGGAGTGATTCCTCATCCGGTACAGGTGGATTTCGTGGAGTAGGGAAATTGAAAGCAGGGAACAGCCAATAGCCAGTAGGGAATAGGACGTGGTTGAGGCTCGGCGGATGCCGGGCCTTTTCTATTCGCTATGAAATGCGTACAAACATCGGTCAGGCGCGGCGGCGCCACTGCATCGGGTTACGGCTGCCATGAAAGCAAGCAATGACAATCACGCCGTCGTTGGGATCGATGACGAACATGAGAGCGTAAGGGAAACGCCGGAACAGGGCGCGGTGAATGTTCTTATCGATGACCGGAAACTGATGGGGATTGGCCATGATGCGCTGGATCAGATCATCCACAGCAGCACGGAAACGTCGACCCAATCCTGGTACCTTGTTCTCGTACCAGTCCTGGGCGTCAATCAACTCTTCGCGCGCGACTGGGGTGAAGATGACTGGTGGACGCACTAGGGGCAACGTTCTTCGAGCTCGGCCTTCAATGCTGCCCAGGTAACACCGGCGCGCTGGTCCTGATCGAGGGTTTGAAGGCGACGCTCCAGTTCTGCTCGCTGCGGTTCTGTCAGGGGCAGATCGTCGTTCTCGAGGCTGTCCCAAAGCTGCGAGATCAGTGCCAGCCGCTCCGGAAAGGTCAACCGCGCCAACTCGTCATGAGAGAGCAGATCCATACGTCTCAGCGTACGAAAAAAGAAGGGCCGGCTCAAGCGATTCGTGGAATCCGTGATAGCAGACTCACTGGGGGCGGGGTTTGACGGTCGGCTCTTTCTGGGGTGGAAGGGGTTTCACCGCGGGTTCGGTGCCGGTGGGCATGGGTTTCTCGGAAGGCTGGGCGCCGTTGCGCTCTTTGGCGACATAGTCTGAGAGCTGTTCCGCGGTGGCGGCTAGCATCTGTCCTTTGTCATTCATGGTGAGGTTCCAGACAAGGTATTCGCCGGGTGCGTTGCGGTCGGTGAAGACGATGCTGCGATTTGTGCTGGCTTCGGAGAGCCGCAGGAGAGGCATCGGTGCGTGGCTGAGGCCGACTTCGGTGCCTGGGTGAGAGAGGATGTTCGCGTTGCCGTAGACGATGTCGGCGTAACAGAGGGCGTAGGAGAGCCAGTCGCCTTCGGGCTGCACGGCTTTGGCAGCGAGATCGGGAGGAACGACGCGATTGAAGACAGCGATGCTGCGCTGGCTTCCGGTGGCGGAGCGGAATGGAGTGGCGTTGCGATAGAGAACAGGAACAACCCAGACGCGTCCGGTCTGGCGGGGGACGAGAGCGGTGAAGAGGGATTGGGCGCCGTTTGGAAAATGGCGGCGATAGTGCAGGATGAGCTGGCCAGGTATGACCGGACAGGTCCCTGCGTCGTAGTCCCATTCTCCGGCGCGGAGGTCATAGCCGAAGAAGGCTGCTTCTGCGGCGATCTCGCTGCGTTTGTCGTGGATCAGACTGAGATCGGCGGGGCCAAGCCGGGAGGATGCTGTGTGGTCCAGCTCGAGATAGCGAGAATTGACGGTTGCTTCGGTCTCCTGCGCCAGGGCGAGAGGGACCCGGGAGACGCAAACAGCGCTCAGGATGGCAAGAGCAATGCAGCCAGACTGGCGCAACGGGAGGGACATCAGGTGTCCAATCTAACAAAACGGGCAGCCGCTGGGGCTGCCCGTCGCAGAGGGTTGATTTCCAGGTTTAGTGGGGACGCGCCGCGGAGCGGTGGGCTGGAGCGGCGTGATGCACCGGGGCCTTGGGAGAGGCCTTGGGTGCACCGTCCTTGAGGATGATCATTTTGGGGGTATAGGAATCAAAGGTGGCGATGAGGGTCACCGTTGTTCCCGTTGCCGGCAGTTCCTTTTCTTTCAGCGGAGTCTTCATGTTGACGGTGAAGTCCGCATTGTTGGACTGCTGGGCGTCCTGAGTGACGGCGAGCTGAATGCTGTCCGGCGTTGCGGAGATGACCTTGCCGGGAATCTCAGCAGTGACGCCGTTCATGACCGACCAGATGGCGGCCTGATCTGCCTGCTGACCGTTGGCGAGGATGAACTCCTTATCGGAGAGCGCCATGTTTTTCAGGCTGGTGGTGCAGGCGGCGGGCAGCGACGGAGCTGGAGCCGAAGCAGCAGGGGTTGCGGGGGCGGCCGCAGGAGCGGTTTCAGGCGCCGCGGCGGGAGTAGCAGCCGCGCCGGCCCCGGTGGCGGGAGCCGATGGCGGAGGTGCAGGCGTGACGCCCGCGCAGCCGGCGGAGGTCACGACGGCCTGGTGGGCCAGATCGGCAGGCGACGGCGGGGGCGGAGCCTGAGTTGGATTGTAGTCAGCAGGCGGAAAGATATTGGCGGGAACGCCGGCCAGTTGCTGCACCTGGGCGAAACCCTGGGGCGGTGTGGCGTTGCAGGCGGCGTCGTTCTGCGCGCAGTGGTATTTCTTGTACCAATACTCGGCTGCGTCCTGGATGGGCTTTTTGAAGTTCGCCTGGGCGAACTGGGCGGCGCGGGTAAGGAACCAGACGGCGTTCTTGATGTCCTTGGGATCGAGGTTCAGATAGGCGTTGCCGAGGTTGTAGGTATCGACGAGAGCCGGTCCTGATGTGGTCTGGTTGGGATCCTTATAGGACTTGAGCTCGTTCGTGTAGGCGTCGATTTCGGCTTTGGTGTCTTTCTTCGCCATGGCGGCGGCCCCGATAGCGCTATAGAAAGTGGGCGTGGCCAGGTCCTTCACTTTGTCGTAGTCCGCCTGGCTCATGCAGGCATCTTTGGTGGCGGAGAGGCCTTTCTGGGCGGTTGCAGCCGCTTCGTCAAGCATCTGCTGCTTGTTCGCCGCGTTGGCGGGCTGATTGGCCTGCATGTTCTGCAGGTACACGACGGCGAGCATGGCGCGCAGGTTGTTGGGATCGGCGGCGATGAGACGCTTGGCGGCGTCCAGCATTTTGGGCGCGTTGCCGGCAGCCTGGTAAGCGGCCATCAGACCCTGCAGCATCTCGTTTTTGGCGACGCTGTTGGGGTACTGCTGGAGGAAGGATTCGATCGCACTGGCCTTAGCGGCGGGATCGGACTGGCTGGTAGCGTTGGCGTAGGCGTTGTATTCGGCCGCATCCTTAATGGTGATCTGGCCGCAGTTGGCGCCTCCGGTTTGTCCAGCGGGCTGGGCAGTGGCCTGGCCGTCAGCGCCCTGGGCAAGAGCAGGCAGGGAGATCGCACCGGCAGCAAAGGTGGCCAGCGCAATCGAGGCAATCGCAAGCTTCTTCATTCAACGCTCCTGGGACAATTTCATGTGATTCAAATCTGAGAACTCAGGCGACCTGTGCCTAACCAGATCAGACGCAACCATTCTGCATTGGGCGAGCCGCTGCGGCGATGCTGGATTATAAAAACCAATTTTGTGTACTGACAAGTTGACGCAAACGGCACTGTCTCACACCGCTGATGGGATGCTGTTTGGTCAGGATGATGTTGACCGCCAAATGCAAAGAGCAAGATTACACGAGCTTTGAGGAAAAAGCGGGGAATTTTTGGGGCAGGTCCAGATTGAGGAAAGTGGTTATGGCCGGAAACAGGATGCGGTTTCACCGGGACGAGCGAATGAGACGGATGCGGGTGGTGAAGGCGCGGCCCAAGGGCTGGGAGAAAGTCAAATACTGGGGGGAGTCGACGTTGTTGTAGACGATGTAGGGGTCGGTGCTGTTGGTCATGTTCTCGACAAGCCCGCGGAGACCGAAATATTTGCCGTGGAAGTGGAAGCGCCATTCGAGGCCTGGGCTGAAATTGACGTAATTGGGAAAGCGATGTGAGCCGGCGACGCCGACGATTTGATTGTTCGCGTTGATCGAATCAAAGGGAAAGCCAGTGTGCCAATCGAAGGTGTAGACGAAGTCCCAGTTTTTGCGGACCGAGGCCGACCCGGGCGCCCAGGCGGGGAGCCAGGTGGGAAGCCAACCCCAGGAGATGACTCGGTTTGGGACATCCCAGAAGAGCGGGCCTTTCTGCTGCGGACCGAGGAGAGAGAGGGTGGGGACGTAGTCGATCGCAGCGTTGGTGGTGGCGGATGAGCGTGTGTACGAACCGAAGAGAGCGTAGTTGCCGGAGAAGTTTTTCCGGGCGTCGATCTCTGTTGCGTAGTAGTGGTCCTGGCGTTGATTGGTGAGGACGTAGTTGCCGTAGATGGCGCCGGGGCCGCTTTGGTTTGCATAAACAAATTCGTTGGAGAGGCGCTTTTGCATGAAGCTGCCACCGACGTAGATCTGGGCGGGCAAGCGGTGCTGGAGGCCGAGGCTCCAGTTGATGGCACGGGCTTCGTGAAGAGATGTTGGGTCGGCTGTGAAGGTGGTGGTGAGCGCGGGACCGGTTGGGGTGGTTCCGTCGGCGGCGTAGTCGTTGTCGTAGCGAATGCCGGCGAGGGCGCGCGTGAGGTAGTCGAGCTGGGTGTGCTCGTAATAGACGCCGATGCCACCTGTGAACTTGGTTGTGCCCGCGGCTCCGGCGGGCGTGTAGTTGAACGCGATGCGCGGCGAGAAGAGGGGACGGCGGAGGATCTGGTCCCAATCGAAGCGGAGGCCAGGCTCGATGAGAACGCTGTTTGCAGGTTTCCAGCGGTCCTCGATGTAAGCGGCGGGCTCGAGGTTGTGGCGCGTGAAGGGAGCGAATGTGGGGAAAGTGCTGCGCCGCAAAAGAGTGCGATCTTCGCGGAGGTAGTTGATGGGCGCGAAGGATTCAAACTGATTGAAGCGGAGAAATTCGGCGTCGATGCCGGCGCGGATCTGGTGACTGCCGTTCCAGTTGCGCGGCGGCAGATAGACATCGGCGTAAGCTTCGAGGCGCTGGGAGCGGGTGGTGAGGGTTTCGAAATTGCTGCCGTTGGGCAATTCCGGGGTGATGTTAAACGGGGTAGAGCCGTGGGGCTCCCAGCCCTCGCGGTAGCGCATGACAGCGAAACCGCCGTCGATCATGACGCCGTTTTTGAAGCTGTGCTGGTCGCGCACCCAGGGCAGCCAGGCGAGGACATCGTGTTTGTCGGTGCTCTCGCGGGGCGTGATGGCGGAGATGCCCTCCCAGGGCGAGTGGTAGTCGTTGAAGAGCAGGGCCGCGGTGAGGGTGTTCCGCGCAGCAAGATTCGTCTGGAACTTGAGCAGATTGCTTCCCCGGATGAGGCGGTTGGTATCAGCGCCGGTGGGTAGTTCGGGAATGTAGATCTGGCTGTACTGGGCATCGATGGCTTCGAAGAACCAGAGTTTGTTGCGCCGGACGGGACCGGAAAATGTGAAGCGAGGCTCGAAGGTATCGAAGCGGAGGCCTTTTTGGTTGCGGAACGACGGAATGAAGTCGGTTGCGTCGTATCGGAATTTGTTGTCGCCGGTACCGGTGGTGAAGGCAACGACGCCTCCGGTGGCGCGGCCGTACTGCACGGGGTAACGGGTGGTCTCGGTGTCGATGGAGCGCACGGCATCGGCATTGAGGCGAAGATCGAAGGTGCCGAAGACGGGAGAGCGGATATCGAAGCCGTCGAGGGTATCGAGCGTCATGAAGGTTTCACCGCCGGCGACGTGAATCTGGCCGGAGGAGTCGGCGATGACGCCCGGAGTGTAGGGGAGAATGCCGCGGATATCGATATTGGTTGCGTAAGGAATGTTCGCGATTTCGGGAACATCGAGAGCTTTCTGATCGGAAAGCTGTTCGGTGTCGATGCCGGGGGCGGAGGCGACTACGTCGACCTGTTGCTGGATGAGTTCCTCGCGGGTGAGGACGATGTGCAGCGATTTGTCGCGGGGATCGACGTCGGAAGTCGTGCTTTGGTAGAAGCCGGGCTTTTCGACCCGAATCGTATAAGGCCGTGATTGACGCGGGGTCCAGGTGCAGCGACCCGCATAGTCAGTGGCGATGCGGAGGGCCGGCTGGGAGGGTTCCTCGACGAGGACCTGTGCGGCATTGACGACGACGCTGTTCTGATCAACGACGGTGAGGGTGACGGTATGGGAACCGGCAGGCGGCCCGATGAGACGCTGCGGATGCACCTGGGCCGATGCGGCTGTGGCGAGGCACAGGAGAACGCATGCCGCAAGAGAGAGGCGCCGGTGGGGAGTGAGCTTCACCTGGAACAAGTTTGTTGGACGCACAGGAGCGGCGATCGCAGGGAGGCTATTCCGGATTGTCATGCAGGCTTCATGCAGATCGGATCGGCTGGTTGTTTCTTCGGTTCGGTTAGGATGCGTTTCCTTTATACGGTGGCGATCACGCTTCGATGGCGACGATGGGTTGGAAGCGGCGCGACGGATGGTGGGAAACTCTTCGCCGGCGAGGGGGCGGGCCTGGGAGGGTGCTCATAACTCTATCGTTAACATGGGGGATTGGATGCGGGTTGCTGAGGTGCGTTTGGGACCGGGGGAGCGAGGTGGGCGCTGGCGCGGAACCAGCGCGGATACAGGTTTTAGGGGAAATATGCTTGCCCAAAGGATCAAGGAGAGCTACCGTTAAAGCATCTGGCAATCTCCGCGACGCCTATCGGTGTCCTGTCCCCGAGGAAGATGGCAACGCGGCCTAATAGTTGGGTTTGGTCCCCCTTATCCACAAGATGTTGGGGTGGCTCTGTTGACCATGCTTCCTGCGGGCGCTACAGTCGTTCGTGAAGGACCGGTACGGCCTTTTCTTTTCATGGTTCAGGAGTGATTCAGACCCCCATGCTCAAGCTGAAAAAGATTCAGATCCTGGGCTTTAAGTCCTTTTGTGACCGCACCGAGGTTCACCTGCCGGGCCAGGGAATGGCGATGGTGGTGGGGCCGAACGGGTGTGGCAAGTCGAACATCCTGGACGCGGTGAGCTGGGTTCTGGGCGAGCAAAGCGCCAAGAGTCTGCGCGGCGGCAAGATGGAAGACGTCATCTTTGCCGGGACCCGGGCGCGGAATCCGCTGGGCATGGCAGAGGTGTCGCTGACGCTGGTGGATCCGGAGGCGTACGAGGGGCCGCTGCTCGGTGAGCCGGAGATTGTGGTTGAGGACGGCAATCCGGACTGGGACGAAGAGAAGATGCGTGCCGAGCGGGCGGCCGAGGTCGAGGAGATCATTGCCGAGACGCAGCCGGGCGTTGTGATTGGGGAGAGGGAAGTCGCTGCCGATGATGCTCAGGGCGCTGAGCCAGGTTTGGCCGTCGAGGGCGACGGCACGCGGGAGGGTGAGGTTTCGGCAGAGGCTGCGCATGGCGAGAAGGTTCCCGATGTGGTGCTGAAAATTCGCCGGCGGAAGTTCAACCGGACGCCGCAAAAGGGCGAAATGATCGTGACGCGGCGGCTGTTCCGGACGGGCGACAGCGAGTATCTGCTGAATGGGAAGCTGTGCCGGCTGCGGGATATTCAGGACATCTTTATGGGCACCGGCCTGGGGCCGGAGTCG
>DASZYN010000333.1:0-4838 GCA_035545435.1 Acidobacteriaceae bacterium
GTGAAGACGTTGCGCAGCGTAGTCCATTGCTCGTTGCTGTAGTTCGTTGGCGGCAGGCGGCGAATGGCGCACAGCGCATCGAGCAGGTTTGGGGTGTGCTGCAGCCACAGCAGCAGTTCCTCCATGGACCGCTTGCGCTCTTTCGCATCGCGGCCACTGGCAGGAAAACCCTGGCGAACGTTGACCGACTTACGCCACTTTTTGTCTGTGGTGAGCACGAAGTCGCAGACCGCGTGCCAGTGGACGGTTGGCATGGTGGCGGTCAGCGCTGAAACGCCGTCGAGCCATGCAGCCTGTTCATTGCCGTTCCCGGCTGCGTATTGCGCAAGTTCGAGCAGCTGGCGCTCGATCGCGGGCTGACTGGTGAGCAGACGGTGAGCCTCAGCCAGCACGCGGCGATGCTCGCGATGAAACGGCTCCTCCAGGCGCAGGCGAAGCTGTTCCCAGTCGTCTTCGCTCATTGCTGTTTTTCTGGAGAGCGGAAAGGCGCTGACCCACTGGTCGCGCACCTTCAGCATCTCGGCGATGAGGGAAGCGCAGTCCGAGAGCCGGTTGTCGCGCAGGTCAAGCAATTGCGCGAGCGCCTCACCGAGCGCACCGTCGGGTTCGCCCAGGTGTTCGAGCGTGCGGCGCGCCGCCAGCGCGTACAGCGGATCGGCTTCGTCAATCGGCTGAAAGTGCCCGCCGAGCCGCGCCAAAAATGGCCGATCCTGGGCGATGCGCAGGCACAGGGAATCGATGGTCTCGATGGCAAGCCGCTGCGGATGCTCGAAAATATTCCATCCCCGGCGCTCCGCGTGCGCCACGGCAGCCCGGGCCAGGGCAATGCGCTCGAGATCGTCGGGACCCGGGGAGCGCCGGCCGGCTGCAGCTTCCAGGTCGCGCAGGATACGCGCACGCATCTCTGCCGTCGCGGCGCGCGTGAATGTAATCGCCAGGATTTCTTCCGGCTCATCGACAACAGCAAGAAGGCGCAGGTAGCGGCGCGTGAGCAGATCGGTCTTGCCCGAGCCGGCTGGCGCCTGCACGATCACCGAGTGGCGAATGTCGAGAGCGGCCTCGCGCGCAGTCGCGTCCACGGGGGCTTCCGTGACGATCTCAGTCATCGGCCTCCTCCTCGCCATTCTCATCCGGATCGATGGGCACAAGCGGCGACTCGGCGACGCGGCACAGCGAATGAAAGTCGCAGAAATCGCAAACCTTCGTGTCGCGAGGTGCAACCGCCGCCTCGCCGCGGAGAAACTCATCGCCGAGGTGAGCGAGCGCCAGCGCCCACTCGTCCCGCATTGCGTCGGAATAAGGATGCGTGACCAGCGCCTTCTTGCTGCGGATATCGGCGGAGAGCTGTGCCTGCGCGTCGCGCACGCGGCCTTCGAAATCGATTCTGCCTGAGCGAATGCGGGCGAAGAGAACACCGCTGACGTTCTTCACGTTGCCGTAGGCCGCGTAGAGCGGGAGTTGCGGATCTCCGGGACGTTCTCCATCCCAGCTCGCGGTGGAAACGTTCCCGGTCTTGTAGTCGAGCAGCAAACGGCTTCCATCGGGCAAAAGGTCGATGCGGTCGGCGCGCAGATTCAGTTTTAAATTGCCGATGTGGACGTCCGGCAGCCGCTCCTCGCACGACTCCACCGCGAACGGCTGGCGGCCCGCCTCCAGCGCCAGCCAGTCGCCAATGCGGATGAGCAGGCGGCGCTTCTCCGCGGCGAGACACGCCTGCTGCCACGGATCGGAAGGCAGGGCGCCAAACTGATCGCGCATGGCAGCATCGATATGCGCCTCCAGGATGCCGGGCAGCTGTTTTGTATCAATCGCTGTTACAAGATCGTCGCGACTGCGGATGGGGAACGGTTCAGTCGAAGAAAACAGGCGTTGCATCACGACGTGCAGCAGCTTTCCCTTCTCCGATGGGCTGATGCCCCACTCACTTTCGTCCAGCGCTTCGGCGCGCAAACGCTTTGCGGCAAAGGCCTGGAAGGGGCAGGCGGCCTGCCGTTTGAGCACATCGGCGCCTCCCGCGTTTCGCTCCGGCGGCCACGCTGGAACGCCGGCATCGTCTGGCACGGATTCGAGCGCGGGAAACTGGAATGGCTCCTCCGCAGCACGCGCCGGCTCGGGTTCCGAAGCCGCCGGGAACAGTCCGGCGATCAGCGGAGAGGGCCGCAGTTCAGCATCTTTATCCCGTTCGGCAAAGCTGAACACAACGCGGGGTGCGGAATGGAGCAGGCGCGTAGTCACCGTTTGTGCCAGATTCCAGTCGTCGCCGGGCGCTGCGTGCGGCATTCCATACTGCCGCTGGACTGCGGCGGGAAGCAACGGATGCAGCCGCCCCCGTTGCGGCCAGGCGGTGTCGTCGGTTCCCAGAAACCAAACAGCGTCGAACTGCTGACCGGAGGATTCGAACGGGCCGAGGATCTGGATCGGCGCATCGTGGGACTCGGGAGCGAAGATCGTCTGTTCCGCCTGGTCCTCGAGCAGATCGAGGAATTCTTTCCAGGAGTAGCGCGTTCCATCGAAATCCAGCAAAGCAAGCTCATCGAGAAGGCGCTGCCAGCGCTGACGCGCCTGGAACTGTACGGAGTCGTCGGGCCGCTGGCCGGGCCACGCCACACGCTCGAGGAGACGAGGCACGAGATCCGCGAAAACCGAGGGCTGTCGCGAGGTTGACGAAAGCCGGTTCTGTTCCGCCGCTCGCAGCAAATCGGTCAGCCTGAAACGCAGATCGTGCAGGCCGGGCGAAGATGCGAGCGAGTCACGATAACTCAGAAGGGTGCGCTCGGTCGAAAGCACAGCAAAGCGGCGCAGCCGCGCATCGTGATTCGCTATGGCGAGGGTATTTGTATCCGTGTCGGCGACAAATCCTGAAAGCATGAGCCAGGAAACCTGCTCCGCGGACAAGGGGCCTGCGGTCCAGCGCAGAAGCAGCAGCGCTGCGCGGATTGCCGGAACTTCGCTCAGAGGATGTCCAAGAGAGAATTCCCACGGAACGTGGACGGACTGCTGCCGAATGTCTTCACTGGCAGGCAACAAAACGCGCCGGAAGGCGCGATCGATGTTGCCGCGCACGGGCGCAATCGAGGGAACGACGATACCGATGCGGGCGCCGGGATTCTGCAGCAAAATGTCGCGGGCCCATCGCGCGCAGGCTTCAATCTCCTGGCGAAGATCGGTAGCCTGAATCCAGGAACGCCGCGTTTCGGCCGATGCAAGCGCCGGATCCGGCTGGAACTCCGCAACCGCCACGCCACGCGAGCGAACGGCGCCGAGCAGGCCGCGCTGCGCGGGCGTCAGTCGATCGAACCCCACCAGCAAAATCTCCGCGGGAAGCGCGATGTGCGCAGGATCGGAGAGGTGCTGCAGCAGCGCCGATTCCAGCTGGCTGGCGCTGAGCCAGCCCCGCCGGGAACAAAGCTGATGAAAATCCGACGCCCAATGGCGAAAGCGTTCGGCATCGGGCTGGTCCCACGCGGAACGTCGCGCGGGATGCGCCTGGTACTCTGACAGCAGCGACCAGGCCTCCATCGCCAGAGCGGCCATGGAGTCGGATGAAATCACGAGCGCCGCATCGTCGCGCTGTGCGGTCTTCCAAAGCACGCGCTCCTGCAGCGACGTCAAAAGCAACGGCGCGTCGGGACTGGAAAACGCATGATCGCGCCAGAGTCCGCGCAGCCAGGAATCCCAGTCGAGAATCGCCGGCGTCGCCCACACAGTGTGGTCCTGGGCGCGCTGCTCCTCGGCAAAGCGAAGATGCAACGCGCGTGCGGCGCGTGCGCTGGCGGCGACGACAGTAGCGCCGCGCCGGAGCGCGTCGGCAATGATGGGGGCCAGCGGCATGGAGGGGGAATCGTTGAAGATCAAGTGTAAACTGGCGGGTGAAGCAACTTCGTGCGCATATTTCCACCGCCTGCCTTCTGGCGGTGGTTGTGTTTTTTGCCGGCTGTCACAGCGAAAACAGAGGTTCGGCGGGCTCGGGCGGCAATCAGCAGGTGGGTGCGAAGAAGTTTCACGTCCGCGGCATTGTCGTCTCGAGTGACGCGAAAACCGGGGCCGTCACGCTCGATACCGACGCCATCCCAGGCTACATGGAAGCCATGACCATGCCGTACACCCTGGCACAGCCGAACGTCGCCACCGAACTGCATCCCGGGGACACGATCACGGCCACGCTGACGGTGACGGCCAATGCTGACTCACTCGACGAGATCGACATCATTGCGCGGGGCAAGCCGGATTACAAGCCGGCGGTCAGCTTCAACGATCTCGAACCCGGTGAGGCCGTCCCCGACTTTGCCTTTCTCAATCAAAGTGGCAAGATCGTCCGTCTGCAGCAGTGGAAGGGCAAGGTGCTGCTCGTGACCTTCATCTACACGCGCTGCCCGCTGCCGGATTTCTGCGTGCGCATGAGCCGTAACTTTGCTGCCATCGACAAGCAGCTGCAAAAGGAGCCTCAACTCTTCGCGAAGACGCACTTGCTGAGCGTGAGCTTCGATCCGAAATACGACACGCCATCCGTTTTGCGCAGCTACGGCGAGGCCTACACGGGCAAGTACACGAAGGAAACGTTCGAGCACTGGGACTTCGCAGCGCCGACAGAGAAGGATCTGGCCCAGGTGCTGCAGTTCTTCGACATCGGGGCGACACCGGAGAAGGACAAGACGATCACCCACTCGCTGTCGACGGTGGTGATCGGGCCGGATGGGAAAATCTTCAAGTGGTATCCGGGCAACGAATGGACGCCGGATCAGGTGGTACAGGACGTGCGGAAAATTCTGGGCTCGTAAGTTCTATATGATTTTGGTCTGACTACGCAGGGGAGACAAACGATGAGCAACGCGCTGACG
>DASZYN010000334.1:0-4031 GCA_035545435.1 Acidobacteriaceae bacterium
CAGGTTCACCCCACAGCAAGCAGAAGACTCTCTTGCCGTCCGCTCGTCCAGCGATTCCATTTGCTGAACAAGCCGAAAGTACCACTCCTATGCCGTTTCGGAACCACCTCCCAGGAAAGCCAATTACCCACTCGGAAAGAGCCAGGTTCACCCCACAGCAAGCAGAAGACTCTCTTGCCGTCCGCTCGTCCAGCGATTCCATTTGCTGAACAAGCCGAAAGTACCACCCCTATGCCGTTTCGGAACCACCTCCCAGGAAAGCCAATTACCCCTTCGGAAAGAGCCAGGTTCACCCCACAGCAAGCAGAAGACTCCTCCCGGATCGCGTCGTCAACCGCTTCTCACCCTTCCCCGCTGCCTAAAGTACTGAGCTCAGACCGTTTTGGAACTCGCCGCCCAAGGTTCTCATTGATCGCCCGCTCAGGTTCACCCGAGAGCAAGCCACACGCGTCTTCGCGAAACAGAAACGCAAAGCCAAACAACACCCTGCCTGGCGAACACCGGCCCTCGTTTCGGGAACAGCGGTAGTTGCCTTCTGATGAACGAAGTTCGCCAACCTGCCGCCCAAAACCCTGGACACGCCAAGGTTCACCCCAAAGCAAGTAGCGAACGCCCTCGCGGGACTGAAATCAACGCGAAGGATGTCCTTGCCACACCGAAGTACCAAGCTCCGATCCGTTTCGGGAACGGCCGTCGCTGCCTTTTGGTAAATGAAGTTCCCCAACCTGCCTCCCCCCAAAAAACAAAACACAGCCAGGTTCACCCCACAGCAAGTAGCACACGCCCTCCCGGTCGCTTCGTCAACCGCTTCTTTCCCTCCGTCCCTGCCCGAAGTACCGCCTCAGACCCGTTTTGGAAATTGCAACCGCAGATGTCCTGCTCGACTCCGCGGCACTGAAGGCCCCCTCGGCTGCACCCTCCACCCCGTACCCTGTACCCTGTATTTCTGAATGTTTCTCCAGCGCGTATTCCTCAGCACCAGCCTGCTCGCCGTCGCCATTCCCGCTCTCGTCGCTTTCTCGGCCCCCGCTCCTGCGCCTGCTCACGTTCACTTCGCCGACATCACCCAGAAGGCCGGCATCCACTTCACCTACAACAACGGCGCCTTCGGAAAGAAATATCTTCCAGAGACTATGGGTCCCGGTGTCGCCTTCATCGACTACGACAACGACGGCTGGCAGGACATCTTCCTCGTCAACGGCGACGCCTGGCCTGGACATCCCGGCCCCACCACCACCGCCCACCTCTACCACAGCAATCACGACGGCACCTTCACCGACGTCACCCGCAAAGCCGGGCTCGCCGTTGCCCTCTACGGCCTGGGTGTCGCCGTCGGCGACTACGACAACGACGGCTGGGACGACTTATTTGTAACAACGTATGGTCAGAATCATTTATTTCGTAACAATCACAATGGCACATTCACCGACGTCACGAAGAAATCCGGCCTGACCACTCCGCCCGAGTTCAGCGCCTCCGCCGCCTGGGTCGACTACGATCGCGACGGCCACCTCGATCTCCTCGTCACCAACTATGTCGACTGGTCGCCGGCCAAAGATCGCTACTGCAGCATGGACGGAAAAACCAAGTCCTACTGCACACCGGAAACCTACCCCGGCGCCTCACTTCGCCTTTGGCACAACAACGGCAACGGCGCCTTTACCGACGTCACCAGGAAAGCCGGCCTCTACGACACGTCCTCCAAGAGCCTCGGCATCGCCGTTCTCGACGCCAATCAGGACGGCTGGCCGGACTTCGCCATCTCCAACGACACGCAGCCCAACAAGCTCTACATCAACAACCGCAACGGCACTTTCACCGAGCAGGGCGTGCCCGCAGGTATCGCGTACTCCGACGACGGCCTCGCCCGCGCCGGCATGGGCATCGACGCCGCCGATTACGACCGCTCCGGTTATCCCGGCATCCTGCTTACCAACTTCTCCAACCAGATGCTCTCCCTCTACCAGAACCAGCACAACGGCCTCTTCGTCGACACCGCGCCCTCTTCTGAAGTCGGCCGCTCCAGCCTTCTCACTCTGGGCTTCGGCTGCTTCTTCTTCGATTACGATCTCGATGGCTGGCCCGATTTCTATGTCGCCGACGGACATCTCGACGACTCCATCGAGCGCATCCAGCAGCGCATCCGTTTCGCCGAGCCGCCCCATCTCTATCACAATCTCGACGGCAAGGGTTTTGCCGACGTCGCAGCCCAGATGGGCCAGTCCTTCGCTGCGCCCCGCGTCGCTCGCGGAGCAGCCTATGGCGACATCAACAACGACGGCGCGCCCGACATCGTCATCACCACCAATAATGGACCAGCCGCGCTCTTCCTCAACCAGGGAGCCACCAACCACGCCCTGCGGATCAGGCTCATCGGAACGAAATCCAACCGCGACGGCATCGGAGCGGTGGTCTCTGTCAAATCCGCGACCACATTCCAAAAGCAAATGTTGCGCAGCGGATCCAGCTATCTTTCCGCGAGCGAACTCGTCCTCACCTTCGGCCTCGGCTCTTCTGCAAAGGCCGACTCCATCGAAGTCCGCTGGCCCTCTGGCGCCGTCGACCACTTGACCAATACAAACGCCGATCAGATCGTCACGATCCGTGAGGGGTCTGGCCTTCTGCACGCCCACCCACTCGCCAGGCGATGATCCAACCAGAACCTGATCCAACTGAAGTGATGATTCAACCGATGCGATGGCCCAACCACGAAGCGGTGATCCAACCAAAGCGCCGATCCCGCCCAGGCGCCGATCCCACCAAAACGACGACGCCACCAGGCAACCGCCACTGAGTGCTGATGGCGCCAGGTTCACCCCACAGCAAGCAGAAGACTCCCACGGGAACGACTCGTCAAACCATTTTTCCTCTTGCTGCAACCGACAGTACCGTCTCCTGTTCCGTTTTTAAAAAGGCGACCCCATCCCAACATAGACTCGATTGGCGAGGCGCCAGGTTCACCCCACAGCAAGCAGAAGACTCTCTTCCCGACCGACCTGCAACTCAAACGAACCTCTTCTTCAGACAAAAGTACCGTCGATCGAACCGTTTCGGGAAACCAGCCTCAGCACCCGCGCAACTCCTCTCCGCCTCCAACGGATATCTCACGGAGCTCTGTCCCCAACACGCCGAAAACAAAAGCGCGGGCCAAAGCCCGCGCTCCCTGCTTCCAGCGCTCGAGTCTCAGTCCCGGCTTCTTATCTTCGCCAGCAACCGCAGCATCTCCAGATAAAGCCAGACCAGCGTCACCATCAGCCCGAACGCGCCGTACCACTCCATATATTTCGGCGCACTCGCGGCCACCCCGCGCTCGATGAAGTCAAAATCGAGCACCAGATTCAACGCCGCCACACACACAATGACCAGGCTGATTCCGATCCCGAGCGCCCCCGACCCGTTCACCGACGCAAAGTGAATGCCGAAGAACCCCAAAATCATCTCCGCCAAATAGAACAGGAAAATCGCGCCCGTCGCCGCCACCACACCCATGCGGAACTTCTGCGTCACTCGAATCATCCCCGACCGGTACGCCATCAGCAGCACGAACAGCGTCCCAAACGTCAGGCACACCGACTGAATCGCGATCCCCGGATACCGCACCTCCAGCGTCGCTGACAGCCCACCCAGCGCCAGCCCTTCCAGCAGCGCATACGCCGGAGCCGTCACCGGAGCCCAGGTCTTCTTAAAGACCGTCACCATCGCAAAGATGAACCCGCCCACCAGGCCCACCAGCATCAGCAGGAAATCCATTGGCATCGTCGCCGGATTCATCGCCAGATGCCATGTCCAGGCCGCCGTCGCGGCCGCGCACAACAGAAGGATGCCGGTCTTGTTGACCGTGCCCTCCAGCGTCATCGTCTCGCCCAGCGCCCCAGGCAGCCCCCGGAACACCTTGTCGTTCAGCGCCGGGTTCGAAGTTCTCATCAGGTCAGCCACTTCCTCTTGTCCTCCGCGGACCACCCCCGCTCCAACCGCGCAGAAGCCCCGCTGACCTCATGATATGCGCTCAGCTTCGTCTCTCCCCGCGCCAC
>DASZYN010000335.1:0-1860 GCA_035545435.1 Acidobacteriaceae bacterium
CCTTCGAGCAGCCGCGCCGGATCCCGCAGCCCTGCGCCCTGAAAGAATCCCACGTTGACGTGCGCTCTGAACACGTTCACGTAGCCGAAAGGCACATCTCCGAAACACGCCGTAGGGCAGCCATCATGCAGAAGTTCCCGGAACTCGTCGCCGCACTGGCGCATCACTCCAAACCACTCGCGTGCCATCGCTCCCAACTCCCCGCGATGCTCGTTCAACCACGCATCGATCCTGGGATCGCGGTCAACAGCGCCATTGAATCGCAGCAGGTCCATTCTCATCCCGTATCAAAACACTAAATGGGTGTCCCCCTCCGCACCCCGTTCAACCCACAGCGCCCGGTGGTAAGGTGCAGCCTGGAGGGTTGAGCAGCGGATGAAGTTTCGGCAGGTGACTGGGCCCATCGTCGGCGATCGGAACATTGCAGTGCAACCCGCCCAGCCCGCCATCGGCTGGATTCTTCTCGCCCTTGTGGTGCTCGCCTGCAGCGCGCGTCCTGCTGTGGCCTTTCGCGCCCATTCCCCGCGCATCGTTCACGCGTGGATCCTCATCGACGCTAAAACGGGGCAGGTTCTCGAGGCCTGGCACCCGCAGCGCCGTGCGCATCCAGCCTCGCTCACCAAGCTCATGACGCTCTACCTGACCTTCCGCAGCCTCGAGAACGGCAGGATCAACCTCGACACCCCACTTCACGTCTCCCGGCACGCCGCCGCGCAGCAGCCCACCCGTCTCTGGCTGCAGCCCGGCACCACGATCACCGTGCGCGACGCCATCCTTGGCATCATCACCCGCTCCGCCAACGATGCTGCCGTTGTCCTGGGCGAATACCTGGGCGGCAGTGAAAGCCGCTTCGCCGCCATCATGAACCGCGAGGCGCGCCACCTCGGGATGACCCGCACCCGCTTCTACAATGCCTCCGGCCTGCCCGATGCTCGCCAGTGGACCACGGCCCGCGATATGGCCACCCTCGCCATCGCCCTCATCCACACATTTCCGCAGTATTACCACTTCTTCGGCGTCCACTCCTTCAGTTTCCAGGGCCGCATCATCTATGGCCACGATCACCTGCTCGATGAGTGCGACGGCGTCGACGGTATGAAGACCGGCTATGTCCGAGCTTCCGGTTTCAACATCGTGACCTCCGCCATTCGCGAGCATCGCCGCCTTGTGGGCGTCGTGCTCGGCGGCGCCAGCGCCGTCGCCCGCGATCGACAGATGGTCGCGCTCATGAACCAGGGCTTCGGCATGTCCCCAGTTCCCCGCTCTCTGCTGGCTGGAGCCACGAACCCAGACCAGACGCCGGCCTCCCCAACCGCCGCGAAACTCCTCACCACCTCCGCGGAAGATGCCCCAACCGCGGATACGCGCGACTGGACGATTGAAACGGGCGGCAACTTCCCGACCCAACATGCGGTCCGACGCATTCTTCACAGCGCCCGTCGCAGCGCGCCCTCGTTCCTCCGCCACGGCCGCCCGCTGGTGGTGCTCCTTCACCGACGTCACTATCGGGCCCGCTTCTCCGACCTCACGCACGAAGAGGCGTACCAGGCGTGCTCTGCCCTCGAGCGCAGAAAGTTCACCTGCCGGGTGCTGACGCATTCCCCATCACCGACTCAGGACCTCGCGTCTGCCGCCGCATCCTCTTCGAGCCAAAGCGACTAAAGATCGGCCGGAATTTCGGAGCCTGGGCAACAGGGCGCGGATTTGCAATCCCCAGGGACACCCCTTGAGGCAGGATTCAGATTTGAAAATTGACTACGATCCGGTACGGACCGAACGGCTGATCACCCGCGTCGAGCGCACCGGCTTTTTCGCCGAGCGAACCAGCTTCGGGGTGGGCGCCTCTTCTTCGACTCCGGA
>DASZYN010000336.1:0-5844 GCA_035545435.1 Acidobacteriaceae bacterium
CGAATGTCGGGATCGGCACCGGCGAGAGCCTCTCCGCCCTTTTCGCGGGCGGAGTGATACAGCGCCTCAATCTGTTGCCAGCGATCGGAAGTCAAGCATTACCCCGGGTGTGAATGAATGGTATTATTGCGCCGAACAGCGTCCAATTGACACGATATTGCGCCACTTCGGCAAAGTTATGCCGGAAGTTATCACGGGGAGGCGCGGGCTATGTCGGAACCATCTGAAGCGATACCGCGACAGGACGACACTTCGGAAACGACGCAGCTTTTGCGAGCCTGGGCGGGGGGAGACCCCGAGGCTCTGGAGCGGCTGACGCCTCACGTGTATCGGACGCTGCGACGGATCGCGGGAGCGCATCTGCGGAACGAGCGGCCCGGCAACACGCTGCAGGCGACGGCGCTGGTGCACGAGGCGTATCT
Source organism: Acidobacteriaceae bacterium (assembly GCA_035545435.1). Taxonomy (GTDB): domain Bacteria; phylum Acidobacteriota; class Terriglobia; order Terriglobales; family Acidobacteriaceae; genus Palsa-343. The sequence goes on from DASZYN010000336.1 coordinate 423, forward strand.
GGAACTGATCGACATCACGAACGTCGACTGGCAGCATCGCGCGCACTTTTTCGCTGTATCGGCGCAGATTATGCGCCATATTCTGCTGGACCGGGCGCGGCGCCGCGTGGCGGCCAAACGCGGCGGACATGCGGAACGCGTGGATCTGGACGAACTGCCGGACCTGAGCGGCAACCGTGCCGAAGAACTCATCGCACTGGAAGATGCGCTGAACGCGCTGGCGGCGTTTGACCAACGCAAGGCCCGCGTCGTGGAGCTGCGATTCTTTGGCGGACTCAGCGTGGAGGAGTCGGCGACGGTGCTGGGAATCTCGCCCGAGACGGTGATGCGCGACTGGAAATTCTCGCGGTCGTGGCTGCAGGCCGAGCTCAGCCGCCATTAAGCGGCTTCTTAAAAAAAATCTTCATTGGGTGACAGTTTTCTCCTTCGCCTTGCGCCTACAGGGCAAAGCCGTTCAGAGACAGGCTCCCAGCGCACTCTTCTCTGATCCGCTGCAGAGTTCATCCCGAAAAGGAGAAAGCCATGACCCCGATGCAATCGATCCGCCGCACTTTCGCCCTCGCCGCTCTCGCCACCACCGTTCTCCTGTCGCAGGCCGTGCATGCACAGGTCAACACCTACGCTTCGCGCGTCACCGTGCCGTTCGCATTCAATTGCGGAGGCCAGACCTTTGCCCCTGGTACCTACACGATCAAAATGGAGAACCGCAGCTTTCTGGTCGTGAGCAATCTGGCACAATCCGGCTTCGCGATGGTCCAGGGCGATACGGAAACCAGGGGCAATGCTCAGGGGTATCTGATGTTCCGCAAATACGGCGACCGGTATTTTCTGGGCGAGTATCACCCGGCCAACAGCCTGGCGTCGGCGAATGTTGTGCAGACCAAGTCCGAGCGCCGCGCCGCCCGCGAATTCGCCTCGAACCAGGCGGATCAGGGGCGGATTCGGCTGGCCCTGCTCGACGACGGTGTCGGCTCGCCGCGGCGGTAAGCTGCTGCTGGCCGGTATCGGAAAAGGGGAGCCCCCTCACGGAGGCTCCCCTTTCGCTTTTTGGGGACAGCTTCTTCATTGCCGGGGGTGGAGATGTTCGGCGAGGAAGCGGTGGGAGCGCGTCTGGGCGTCTTCGGCATCGGCGGCACGGTAGCCACCGGTGTTGTTGGGGTTCTCAAAGGCGTGACCGGCGTCGGGATAGATTTTCAGGTCGGGATGTTTGCCGAGGGATTCCATGGCGGATTGAAACGCGTGGACGTCATCCGGTGTGATGCCTCGATCCTGGCCGCCGAAGTTGCCGAGCACGGCTGCATGGATGTGCTCAAGAGCAGACTTGTCCGTCGGAAGCGAGCCGTAGTTGATGGAGACGGCTTTGAGGGAGGGCGCGGCGATGGCGAGCTGGGCGGCGTAGCCTCCGCCCATGCACCAGCCAATGGCGCCGATGCGGGCGGGGTCGACGTCGGGGCGTTTCTTCAGCCAGGCGACGGCCGAAGTGAGGTCGCGGACGCCGCGATCCTGAGGCAGGCCGCGCATGAGTTCGTGGGCCATTTCAGCATCGGTGGCGATCCTGCCGCGATAGAGATCGACGGCAAGGGCGACGTAGCCTTCGTTCGCGAATTGCTGTGCCTGCTCCCTGACCCAGTCATTGACGCCCCACCACTCCTGAATCACGACGATGGCGGGATGGCGGCCGGAGCCGGTGGGCAGAGCCAGATACGCAGTTGCGGTGTCACCGCCGCTGGGAAAAGTGACCTTCTGCAGGCTGGGGGCGGGTTCGGCGATGGTGAGAAGAGTTGGAGTGCAGAGCAGAAAGAGGGGCCCGAGAAGGAGCTTGCCTTTCATCGTGTTCCTCCTGGTGAAATCACTCATATATCGCAGAAGAGGGCGACGGCAGGCAACCGGGAGACGGCGAAGAAGAGAAAGTCTGCGGAATCTGCGCGCATCCATGCAGGGCTATTCTGCCATCGCAACAAGGTAGCCGGTGTGCCGGAGCGCCTTGTGCAGCGAACCACTTTGTTTTCGGGCCCCGATGGAGCGCAGGGCGGAGACGCCCGGGCTCCGGCGGTGGTGCACGCGGAAGGTCGGAGAGGGCGCAGCTGGACTTGGAGCCGCTGGCGTCATCGGGTGCGGCGGCGCTGGCGGGAAACCCGATGTCTGCTGAAGATTCTGCTGAAGGAACTGGCGCGCACGCAGGTGCTGGATGTGGCCGCGGGGCTGGCGTTCTGGTCGATGCTGTCGATGGTGCCGCTGCTGATCACGGTGGCGTCGCTGATGTCGGTGCTGCGGATTCCGAGCCTGCTGCCGCAGTTGCTGAGCGTTCTGGCCATGCTGGTGCCGTCGGATGCGCTGTCGACGGTGGAGAAGATGATCGGCAGCCTGCTGCAGCCTCATCGAGGCGTGCTGTCGTTCGGCATTTTGAGTTACATCTGGTCGACGACGGGGGGATTTACGGCGCTGATCACGGCGCTGAATGTCGCCTATGACGTAGCCACGCCACGGTCGTGGGTGAGGGATCGCCTGCAGGCGCTGGTTCTGGCACTGACCAGCGGCGGGCTGCTGACGGTGTCGCTGCTGGCGCTGATCGCGGGACCGCACTTCGGGCATTTTTTGGCAGAGGTTTTGCCGATGCCGCGCTCATTTGAGCGGACCTGGCCGGTGATTCGAATTGCAACCGTGTTTGTTACGTTTGTCGTGGGCCTGGAACTGGTTTATTTTTTGGGACCGAACCGCAAGCAGCAGTTCAAATCCACGCTGCCGGGAGCGATTGTGGCGATCGCGCTGTGGTTCGTGGGGTCGGCAGGGCTGGCGTTCTACCTTGACCATCTTGCGCACTATTCACGGCTGTATGGCGGGATGGGGGCGATCATCGGGCTGATGTTCTGGATTTATCTGACGGCGCTGGCGATCCTGATTGGGGCGGAACTGAATGCGGAGCTGGCGAAGCGGCGGGACTCGCTGTTTCGGGCGCATCTGAAGGAGGCGGAGCGGGAGCGGATGGCGGCGGAAAAGGGTTTGCTGCGGAAGCGCCCGGCGGCTTGAGGAGCCGGAACTCGCGTTGGTTGTCTGTGAGGGCCGGAAGATTCCGGAAATGGCACAGACCTGGGTACGGATGGGTTGAGCGGGGTGGGAATGCTGTTGAATCCTGGGGCGGGAAGGCGTTTGCTGCTTGCTGTGGGGTGAACCTGGCGCTTCCCATGCTGGGGTGCTCGGTGGTGGATGTTTCCCGAAATGGTCCGGCAGCGTGACTTCGGATTGGCTCGGGGCGAGAACTGGGTTGACTCCGTGTGTTCTGAAGGCGTCCGCTGCTTGCTGTGGGGTGAACCTGGCGCTTTCCATGCCGGGGTGCTCGGTGGTGGATGTTTCCCGAAATGGTCCGGCAGCGTGACTTCGGATTGGCCGGGGGCGTGAACTGGGTTGACTCCGTGTGTTCTGAAGGCGTCCGCTGCTTGCTGTGGGGTTGAACCTGGCGCTTTCCCCCAAAGGGGGCGCCCGGTGTTAACTCTTCGCCTGGTGGCGCTTGTTCGCTTCCTGCTGTGGGGTGAACCTGGCGCTTCCCCAAAGGGGCCGCCCGGTGTTAACTCCTTCGCCTGGTGGCGCTTGTTCGCTTCCTGCTGTGGGGTGAACCTGGCGCTTCCCCCAAAGGGTGTGCGCCCGGTTTAACTCCTTCGCCTGGTGGCTTGTTCGCTTCTTGCTGCGTTGTCGTCTTCCTGGTGGTGTGCGTTACGTTTTGGGAGTCGTCATTCTCGCGACCGCGCAGGGCTCCCGCGGTGGTGGACCACGCCGATAACCGCTGAGCGGCGTGGGACCGAGATCAGAACGCCCCTTTGCGCATAAAGGCCGGGATGTCGAGGTTTTCGCCTGGTTCTTCGACGAAGGATGAGTGAGGCATTTCGACATCGTCGGACTGAGCGGGCGAAGCAGCCACCGCTACACCGACCAGCTCGGTTTCCTCTTCGGCACCTGCGGAAGTCTGGGCGGATGGGGTGTCGGTGGCCGGTTCAGCTTCGTGAACGCGGAAGGCGGAGACGAAATCGCGCGCGGTCACGGGGATGAGGAGGGGAGTTTCGCGGGCCGCGGACTCGTCATCGTGCTCCTCGCTGGCAAAGCGAGGCGTGGGGGGGCGTTTTTCGATGCGGGGCGCGGCGACCTCACGCAGAGCAGCGGTGAGCAGATGGTCCCGGCGTTCGGCAGAACCCTGCCGAAAGCCGGTCGCGATGACGGTGATCTTGACCTCGTCGCCCATCGACTCATCGAGGACGGCGCCGAAGATGATGTTGGCGTCTTCGTGCGCGGCGGTCTGGATGAGGGTCGAGGCCTGGTTGACTTCGCTGAGTTTGAGCGAGCTGGAGCCGGTGATGTTGATGAGGATGCCGCGAGCTCCGTCGATGGCGCCTTCTTCGAGCAGTGGGGAGGCCATGGCGGCCTGGGCGGCCTCGATCGCGCGCTGCGCGCCGCTGCGTACGGCGGTGCCCATGACGGCGTAGCCCATGCCGGCCATGGTGGTCTTCACGTCGGCGAAGTCGCGGTTGATGATGCCGGGGATGGTGATGATGTCGGAGATGCCCTGGACGCCCTGGCGGAGGACGTCGTCGGCGATGCGGAAGGACTCGAAGAAGCCGGCATCTTTGGCCACAGCAAGGAGCTTCTCGTTGGGGATGACGATCATGGTGTCGACCGAGTCGAGCAGTTCCTGCATGCCGCGCTCGGCCTGGGCCATGCGGCGCTTGCCTTCAAAGGCGAAGGGGCGGGTGATGACGGCGACGGTGAGTGCGCCCATCTCGCTGGCGAGCGAGGCAATGACGGGAGCGGCGCCGGTACCGGTGCCGCCGCCGAGTCCGGCGGTGACGAAGACCATGTCGGCGCCTTCGAGGGCTTCGAGAATTTTGCCGGAGTCCTCGAGGGCGGCCTGCCGGCCGACATCAGGGTTGGCGCCGGCGCCGAGGCCGCTGGTGAGCTTGACGCCGAGCTGCAGTTTCACCGGGGCGCTGGAGAGCTGGAGTGCCTGGCGGTCGGTGTTGGCGGCGATGAACTCGACGCCTTCCATGCGGGCAGCGATCATGCGGTTGACGGCGTTGCCGCCGCCTCCACCTACCCCGATGACTTTGATCCGTGCGCCCCGGGGGACTTCGTCGTGGTACTGAATGCGGATTTCTTCGGGCTGAGCGATGGGTTTACGGTTCATCGGCATTGACTCCTTTGGGGCGGGTTTTGAGTGCAACGTACGGCCTCAGGGGCTGAAGCCCCTGTCTTACCAGGTCGTGGAACGGCACGGCTGAAGCCGTGCCCTGATACAAAGGCGCAGGGGCTAAAGCCCGGATTGATTTCGGTGCGGACGACGGCACGACCAGGGTCGCGCCCTGACGCTCTTTCGTGTCGAAGGTGAGTTCGGCAGGCTGTGAGGTCGTGTCCCAATAGAAGAACGCAGGGGCTGAAG
>DASZYN010000337.1:0-13437 GCA_035545435.1 Acidobacteriaceae bacterium
TCGCCGACGAAGGCCGACGTCGAGGCGTTCCTGAAGGCGTCGTGGGGCTACGACGAGAATCGCGTGTGGGAGGTTTACGGCATCGAGAAGACGACCGCGCCTGGCGTGAGCAAGGTGACGATCCTGGTGGCCGAGAAGCAGACCCCGCAACAGATCGCGAACCTGACGTTCTTTGTCACGCCAGATGGCAAACACCTGATCGCACAGGAGTCGGTTCTGGATTTCGGGGCGAAGCCGTACGAGAACAATTATCGATTGCTGCAGCAGCGCGCCGAGGGGCCGTCGCGGGGCGCCACGGCGAAGCAGTTTGAACTGGTGGAGTTTGGGGACTTCCAGTGCCCCCATTGCAAGGAGGCGCAATCGATTGGGGAGAAGCTGACGCAGGATTTTCCGCAGGCGCGCTTCGTCTTCGAGAACTTTCCCCTCGTGAGCATTCATCCGGAAGCCTACAAGGCGGCCGCCTGGGGTACCTGCGTGGCCCAGGAGGGAGGGGCAGCCGCGTTCTTCAAATATGCTGACTCGGTCTTCGCGGCCCAGAATGACCTGGCCGGTCAGGGTGCGGATCAGGCGCTGCGCAACGCCGCGAACGCGGCCGGTGCGGACCCAGGGAAGATCGCCACATGCGCTGACTCGACGGCGGGGAAGAATCCGGTGGATGCGTCGCTGCGGCTGGGGCATGAGCTGAACGTGAACGAGACGCCTATGCTGTTCATTGACGGGCGCGGGGTGCCGATGATGGCGGTGCCGTATGAGCAGTTGAAGAAGATCGTGGAGTATCAGTTCTCGCTGGACAAGTAGGGCTCATGGCAATCGAACCGACGTTTGACCCAGCGAAGACCGCCGTCCTGTGCATGGACATGCAGGCGGCCATCATCGAAATCTACACAGCAGGGCAGCCGGATGGTCACCAGCTGGTTTCGCGCGCGGCAGAAGTTCTGCAGCGGTGCCGGGAACGAGGCCTCACCGTGATTCACGTGCAGGTTGGATTCCGGCCGGGCTTGCCGGAGGTGAATCCACGTAACGCGCTGTTCGGGGCGATCCTGAACTCGCCTGAGCGGCAGAAGCTGTTCGAAGGCGATGCGGGCCGGGTTCACCCGGCGCTCGGACCGGTCGAGGGCGACATCGTGGTCACCAAGCATCGGATCAGCGCTTTCACCGGAACCGATCTGGAGATGATCCTGCGAGCGAAGGAGATCGAGACGGTGGTGATGTTCGGCATCGCCACGAGTGGGGTGGTTCTTTCGACGTTGCTGGATGCGGTCGATGCGGATTACCGGGCGATGGTGCTGGGGGACTGCTGCGCCGATCGGGATGCTGAGGTGCACCGGGTGCTGGTGGAGAAGTTCTTTCCGCAGCGCGGCACCGTCGTGAGTGCAGCGGATTGGCTGAAGAGCCTGGACAGATAAGAGGAGAGTGGCGGGGCTGAGGCTAGCGGCCGCCACGGAAGACGACACGATCCACGGCGAGATAGCCGGGGCCGTCGGCTATGAGGAGCAGGGAGAGGGCGAGGAGGCTCAGGGGGAACTCATATCCCTGAGCGCCAGTGAGCCCGTGCCGCAAGTGGATTTTGAGGATGGCGACGAGCATTTCAATGGCAACCGCCAGAGCGACAAGCGGAGTCAGGAGACCGAGAATGAGTGCGATGCCGCCGAAAAACTCGGTAAAGGCAGCGACGTAGCCGAGCCAGTACGGCAGTCCCAGGCGAGCAACGACATGCGCAAAGTTGTACAAAGAGCCGCGGGGGACCACTTTGCCCCATCCGTGCGCGAGCATGATGGCTCCCAGGACGACCCGGCCGACCAGCGCGACCGACGGGCGAATACGCTCAAAACTCGACGACAAATCCTGCTCCTCCAATCACTTTTCCCGAGGATACCTGAAGCGGGAGACGGGCTCGATTCGAGCCTGCGGAAAGGATTGGCCGTGGCGTCAACAGCAGATTACTGCTCGCAGTGCGACTTCACCCGCTTTTGGACATCTAATTGAAAGATGAGGCAGTTAGATTCGAGGTACGCCTCTGACGAGAGGCATTTTCCTCTTGATTTTCATAGAAAAAATACCTATAATAATAAAGTTTGTGACTACCCGAGAGGGTCTGTAGGGCCTCCGGATTTTCCGTTCGTCACTTTCCAAAGCAGAGGGTAAATCATACATGGCAAAGCGTCGTGGCAATCCCAACTGGGGCAAGCCGGAGCCAATCGGACCGGTAGTGCCCACCGTGACCTCTTTTGAGCAGGTGGTCAAGGAGTTTAAGCTCACCCCGGATCAGTATGTCCGTTCCACCCGTTTGCGCGAGTGGGCTCGCCGCAATCGCAACTCGAAGTACATCCCTGAGGCGCTGCTGGAAGCGTGGGGCTTCGAGATCGAATCCACCCTTTGATTCGGTCCGGTAACCGAGTTGTACCAGACGCCGCCTTCGGGCGGCGTCGCTGTTTGTGGGATGTGCGACCGACCCTGAGGCGCGGCCGCCGGGAGGAGGGGTTTAGTAGACGTCCAGCTTACTCGCCACGTACTGCTTGCCATTGAAGCTGGCTGTGGCCCCCACGCGCGATCCGATGTGCAGGTTGCGGCTGGCAGGGAACGAGGTGGGATTGAAGGCGATGGTGTAGCTCCGCTGATCGCGCGGATCGGTGATCGCCATCATTCCTGCATGCACGTCGAGATAGGTCACGTTGCCGGCGAAGTAGAAGCCGGATCCCGGGGTAGCGAGGATCGAAATCGAGTCCGCGATGCCATTGCCCCGGTTATCGGAGCGGAACTTAACCGAAATAAGGGCGCCCATCATCAGATCGGAGGTTCCGGTCACTGAAGAAGCAAAGGCGGGCTGGCCGATCCGGGCGATGGTGGTGCGGGGCTCGACGCGCAGCTTGATCGGGGCTCCAGAGAGGGAATTGCGCACGGTAACCTCTCCATTGCGTGGATCGAAGGCCAATACCTGGCCCTGGCAATCGCCTTCCGGGGAGCCTGAAAGCATATGCACACTGGCGGCGAAGACCATGTCGCCGTCGAGAAGGGTTTCAACCGAGGCGTGATCGTTCGGGCGCATATCGTCGAGGGGCGTTTTGACGCCGTCGCGGTAGAACTTGGTGCGCTGGTCGAAGTAGATCTTCATCGGCTTGCCGTTGCCATAGACGCCGAGGGTCATTTCATCGAGGACCGGGTCGATGCTGCGAATGACCCCGCCGATCACGGTGCTCTTGCCGGATGGGGCAAGCGGAAGCGGGGGCAGGAAGCTGGCATTGACGCCGGGGTTGGCGGCATTGAGATCGGCTGTCGCCGGATTGGACGCGGTGACGTCGGCCGGCGGAACGGATCCATTCGCAGCGCGCTCCGGGTCCGAGCTCGCCAGCGCATACGGCGCAAGCGCCAGGGCGGTCATCAAAACGGGAAGAAGAACGCGTCGCATGGGTGGCAGGCTCCTGAAACTTTCCTCGGCGGATTGGATGGCGGAAGTGGGATGCCGGTTGGCTGGGTGGTGCAGTTTGGCGCTGCCAATTCCGGCAAACGCTGGGGCTGATTTGGCATCTAAGCGGTAGATTTCAACTGTCCGGCCCTGGTTGGGCCGGTTACGCACGAGAAAAACAGGCATGATCGCAAAGAAATTCTCATGGTTTCTGGGCACGGCGGCGATGCTGGCATTCTGCCTGCCGCACTCGCATGGGCAATATCTGAAGATTAAGATTCCCCGGCGGAGCGAACTGACGCCGGTTCAGCGGCTCAATCGTGAAGGGGTTGAGGAAATCCGCAAACAGCGCTACGAGAAGGCGGAGGAGCTGTTCTATAAAGCTTACCTGTACGATCCGTCGGATCCCTTTACGCTGAACAATATCGGCTACATCGCAGAGCTGCAGGGGCAGTTTGAGCGGGCGCAGCGTTTTTACAAGCTGGCGGCAGAGCAGGGGACGAACGCATCGATCGATATCAGCAACGAGAAGCAACTGGACGGCAAGAAGATGAAGGCAGCGCTGGAAAGCCTTCAGGATCTGCCGATGCGGCTGAATCGGATGAATTTCGATGCGATGACGCTGTTGTCGCAGAATCGGCCCACGGAGGCGATGAATCTGCTACAGGCGGCGCGCCGAATGGACCAAAACAATGCCTTCACGCTGAACAATCTTGGCGTTGCCAGCGAGGCCAGCGGTGATTACGACCTGGCGCTGCGCTACTACGCGGCCGCGGCCGCGGCCCGCTCCAACGAGGCGGCCGTGGTGACGACAACGGGCGCCTACCGGGGACAACCGGTGAGCCAGATGGCAGCTGGGAATCAGCAGCGGCTCGAACAGCGGATGGAGGACCTGAAGACCGATCCGGCGCGGGCAGCCCTACTGGCGTCGCGCGGGGTTGCGGCGGTGAATCGCAACGACTGGGAGACGGCCCGGAAGGATTTTGTGGAAGCTTACCGGCTGGATCCTTACAGCGCGTTTTCGCTTAATAACGCGGGATACGTAGCCGAGCACGATGGAGACATTGAGACGGCGCAGTTCTTCTACGCCAAAGCGGAACAGGCGGACGACGCTCATGCTCGAGTGGGAACAGCGACACGGCCTGGAGCAGAAGGAAACCCGCTGGCAACGATCGCGGACAATAACAGCCAGGACATGCAGGAAAAGCTGGATCTGGAGCGCGAGATTCGCCGCCGGCAGACAGGCCCCATCGAGCTGCATCGTCGCGATGGCACGCCTGTGAAGGCGACGCCGCCGGCTCAGCCTGCGTCTCCGGATGGATCGTCGCCTGACACCACCACGCCTCAGCAACCGCAGTAAGGAAGCGCCTCAAGGATTTCAGCCACGCATGTCGAACCCATCGGCCCCCACTCCCTCGCCCAAGAGCATGCTGCTTCTCTCGCGGTTGCTGCTTTCGCCCGCCTTTGCCGATTCCGATGAGAGAGGCCGGTCCAGTTTGCCCGGCTCGGAGCTGCTGAACCTGAGCCGGGAGCACTTTGAGGAACTGGTCGCGCTGGCCAGTTCGAACCATGTGATCGTGCGCGGCATGGAGAGGTATGTTGCGGCGATGCGAAGCCGGGGCGATGCCATGCGCGAGGAGTGGGCGCAGGATGCTCTGGCGATGGAGCGCACGCGGATCGCGAATGCGATTCCGTTCCTGCGCTCGATCTGCGATGCGTTCGAAGAAGAAAACCAGGATGTATTGGTAATCAAGTCTCTGGACCACTGGCCCGATCTGGGCAGCGATCTGGATCTGTACACGCCAGCGTCTCCGGAGACGGTTCTGGAACTGATGAGACGCCGCTTTAACGCCCAGCTGGCTCCGCGGAGCTGGGGGGACCGGCTGGCGCGCAAGTGGAACTTCCTGATCCCGGGATTGCCGGAGGCGGTGGAGATTCATGTCGGCCGCCTGGGGCAAACCGGGGAGCAAATGGTGCTGGCTTCGTCGGTTGCGAGGCGTGCGCGCAAGATTCAGGTCGATGGCGTCCCGTTCCGGACAACACATATTTCGGATCGGCTGATGATCTCAGCGCTGCAGCGCATGTATCGCCACTTCTATTTCCGCCTGTGCGACATCATTGACAGCGCCGCGCTGATTGAGGGCGAGCTGATTGACTACGACGATCTGGAGCACGCGGCTACCGCAGCGGGCATTTGGGAAGGAATGGCAACCTACCTCGTCATCGTTGCCGATTATGTGAGTTTGTACCGGGGTGCGGGGCCGCATCTGCCGCAGACGGTGACGTCCAACGCACGGTTTGGCGGCGAGAAGATCTTTTACGCCAAGGAGTTCCTGCGGGTGCCCATCCTGCCGCAGTCGGCAGGGCTCTACGGATCGCAGCTCGGCGGGCTGTTGCGGAAGGGCGAACTGGAAAGCAGCGTGCGGCTGGGTTTGCTGCCCTGGCTGGCCGGCGCGGCCGTTGTGGGTCAAAAGATCACGGGCAGCGATAAGGGAATCTGGTAACGCCGGTCGCCCTGTTCAGAACTCGACTTCGAACATTGGGCGGGAAGAGTACGAATTCAAAAGGGAAGCTTCGTGCGGGCCGCGCGACGACTGGCTCCGGACCGGATCAGCTGAGCTCAGTGCGGCATCTCCGTCGCTGGAGAGCTCGAGTGGCGCTTCGGTGTCGAGTGCAAATTCATCCTGCAGAGCATGGGGAGAGGGCGGGTCGTCGAACGGATCGTCCTTCGAGGCCGGCTGCATGCCATTCAAGTGCACTCTGGCCCCGTTCTCCATGGCCTTCTTGCATTGCTGGAGCTCGAACCACCGCAGGTAATTGCGGACGACGCAACTCATGGTCATGCGCACACCGGCACGATAGTTGTGCTCGGCCATGCGGCGCTGCAGTTCGGGGGAGCTGAGGATCGCGATCAGCTCGTCGGCCAGAGCGTTCGCGTCGCCGGTCCTGTAAAAGGCGGCCTCCATATCTTCATCGATGACCATCTCGCGGAGGTCAGGAATGTCGGCTGAAACGATGGGGACACCGTATTCGCAGGCCTGATGGGCAGGACCGCTGGATCCGGTGGCTGAGTCGTACGGCATGACGAGGGCGGATGTGGAGGAGTAGAGGGCGGGGATATCTTCCTCGGCCACGTATCCGAGAAAATCGATGGGCAGGTGAGCGGGCTGCGCTGCGCGGATCGATTCCCAATAGCCGGCGCGAGTGTGATGATTGGCTCCGGCGATGACGAGCCGCGCATTCGGCACTTTCTCCAGAACTTTGGGAAATGCCTCCATCAAGGTTTCCAGGCGCTTGTAGGTTCCCCAGTGTCCGATGGCGAGGATGCGCTGGTCGGGATTACCGCGTTTGGAGAAGTCGGGCGGATCGGGGGTAGCGGCAAAGGTGCCGTGTGTGCTGAGGAGCACATTCTTCGCAGAGTATTTCGCCATGAGCGTGCGCTGATACGCAGGCAGCAGGACGGTAACGGAGTCCGCTTTGAGAAGGGCACGGGTGGCGAAGTCACTGCCAAGCTGAAGCAAGCGGCTCTTACGAACTCCGGCAGCATTGAAGTCGACGTGCTCGAGGATGTGATGGAGAGTGATGTGGGTAAAGAAGCCCATGGAGCGAACCAGAGCCGGCGCCGATAGACCAGCGAAGGCGGCAACGGGATTCTCGGGCGTGGCAAAACTGGAGAAGACCAGGTTGAACCAGACAACGTCGGGCTTGATGCGACGAATGGTCTGCAGCAGCCGCAGCGGGGTTTTGAGGCTGCCGAAGTCCCAGCAGCGGATCACATTAAAACCGGGCAGTTCCTCCTGCTGTTGTCCGTCAAGGGAATGTCCATTGCCATCGGTGGCGAAGTCATACTTCGTCAACCGATCGGCGAGAATGGTCAGCTCGACCCCGGGGTGACGCTGCAACTCGCGCGCAATATGGAATGCGTACTCGTTGAGCTGCCGGCCGCTGGGAGGAAACGTCGCAACAAGACAAATCTTCATCAAATCCCGCCTCAGAACAAGGTGATGCTTACGAAGGGTCTGAACTGCTGACTTTGCCCACCCGTGAAATTGAAGAAGGTCTCCTGTTGCACTCCGGCAGAAAAGCGGATTGGATACTGCAGGACCACATCTCCGGTTTGGTCTCGAAATTCCCGGTGGAAAGGCATGGCGTAAGAAACGGAAAGATTGCTCTGTACCGCGTCGTAGACATGAAAGCTGCGATTGCTGGACCAGGCTGCGCCACCCTGGAGGCTCCAGCGCGGTGTGACTCTGAAGTTGACCGTGCCCGCCGGACGCAGGACCTGGGCGATGCCGGAGCGCCCCTGGAAGGTACGCCAGGCGCGCAGATCTTCGACGATGCCTTTCACCTGGGCGCGGGTGCCGAACTGGCGGTCGAGGCCGATGTATGAGCCGGTGTAATAGTCCTCGGTGGAGACGGGATCAAACTTCTGGTGGTTTTCGCCCCAGCCGGTGATGAGGGCGGTTCTGCCCCATGGGGCACCGACGCGGAAGTTTACAGCGGCGGAGAACGCGGTGGAGTGAATGTTGGATTCGGTGAACGGGCCGGTCTCGCGCAGAACGAAGCCATCCATGGAGACAACGTTGAAGAAGGAACTGGTGGACACATACGTGAAGAGCCGGAACAGGTTCTGGTTCAGGTCCACTGGATCCTCGGAATCACGCCGCACGGTCGCCTGGATACCGCTGTTGAAGGTGATGACGTTATTTCCGATCCGTGCCGTTGGGTTCACTCCGAAGTTGAAGCCGTAATCCGTGGTATTGCGGTTCACGATCGAACTTGTCGCCGGAACCGAGATGGTGCCGCGAGCGTTGCGTACCTGGAAAAAGCCGCTCGCGGGGGGCAAGTAGTTGAGATGCAAATGAAAGGCGTTGGTCTCCTCGGTCTGCAGCGAAGAGCGAGGCGGCGGCAGCAGGGAAGTGTCGGTGGGAGCGACGGGGACCGGCCCATCCAGTTTCGAATCCAGCACATAGACGGATGTGTCTTCGAAGATGGGCGAAACCATGGCATCGGCAAGGACGCTGAAGTGGTTATTCAGTCTGAGTCCCTCGTCGGCGCCGGTTTGCAACAGATTCTGTTCGGCGGTCTGATCTTCGCCGGCGGCGTCGGTGGCCTGGGCGAAAGCGGTGAGCGCCTGGGGGTTCCGATGTTCCTGGCGGTAGACGCTGGCTTTGGCCAACAGATACTGGTAGTCCGGCTCTTCGTCCGGCGAGTTGCTGATCGCTGCTAGTTCGCCCTGGGCACGAGGGGTGTCTCCCAATGCGAGGTACGTATTGGCTAGTCCGACGCGCACAGCAGTATCGGATGCACCGGCGGCCTCGGCCCGTTGGAGGTAATCTTCCGACAATTGGTAATCATGCATCTGGCGAAACAGGTCGCCGACCTGGATCATCTGCGCCCCGGTGGGGAGCTTTGCCTCGCCTGACTCAGCCTCCATGAGGGAGAGGGCGATTTCGCGGCGCGCATCCTGGGTCTGGTTCTTCTGTGCCATCACTTCTGCAATCGCCAGGCGAACGCCGACCCGGTCGCTGCCCGGGAGAGTGAGCGCGCGCCGGAAGCGTTCCATGGCGGCAGCGTGATCGCCAACGGTATTCAGAGACTCGCCGGTGAGCAGGAAGATCTGCGCGGCGTCGGATTCGCCTGGGGACTTCGCCGACGCCGGCTTGAGCATCGCGCGCTGTTCGGCAATCTTGACGTACTGCATGGTTTCAGCGGGATTATCGAGTTCGGCCCACGAGCGCGCGAGCCACGCGTAGATCATGGCGTTGTCAGGAGCAAGCTTTTGCGCGACGTTCAGCTCATCGACGGCGTCGCGGAAACGACGCTCGGTATAGAGCACGTTCGCCAGCGCCAGGTGGAGCGATCCGTCGTTGGGCGTGTAGCGAATGGCGGCGCGATATTCTCTGGCCGCTTTCGGCAATGCGCCTTGTTGTCCGTAGGCGGTGGCGCGAACCAAGTGGATCGCCTGACTTTCGCCAAGAGCGCTTTCCGCAAGCGCAACCTGGCGCAGTGCCAGACGCGGCTTGTGGAGATCGAGGCTGGTGTACGCCAGACCGAGGTGGGCTTCGCCGTCCTTCGAATCGCGCTTCAGAGCCGCTTCGAAGTCGGCCTCCGCAGCCTGAGGCTGGTGGAGATCGTGCAGGACATAGCCACGGTTGACATAGGCGGTGACGACGGAAGGATCGCGCTGGAGTGTCTCGGTGAAAGCCTGGCGAGCCTCTTCCAGCTGATTGTTGTGCTTGTACACGTAACCGGCGAGGAGAGGGATGTCCGGCTCCTTCGGGAGCACCGCATCGTATTTTTTGGTCAGGGCGAGCAGATCGTCGTAGCGATTGAGGTGGAGGAGGTCGTACCCCATGTAGACGACCACATCTCTGTCGTTCGGCAGCCCCTGAATGGCGCGTTCGCCTTTGGCAAGGGACTCCGGATACTGACCCTTGAAGCTGAGGTAGCGTTCCTGCTCGCGGAGAACCTGGGGCTCGTCCTCCATGTCTTTGGTAGCGCGGTTGAACCAGGTTGCGGCGGCATCCAGCTTGTGGCCTTCGATATCCGCGTTCAACCCGCCGGCGACAACAAGAGCGTTGTCAGGAGCGAGGGCATAGGCTTTCGCGTAATCAGCCTCGGCTTTCGTGTATTCCTTACGCGAGGCGTTCATGTCGCCCATGGCGAGCCAGGGAACATAGAGGGTGGGATAGGCCTGGGCGAGGCGCTCGAAATATTTTTCGGCATCCTGATCCCGGCCGGCCGCCCGCGACGCGTAGCCGATGGAGGTGAGCGCGAAGCGGTTCTTTGGATCGATGGTGAGGATCTTTTTGTAGACGGCGATGGCTTCTTCGGTATGGCCCATCTTGACGAGCAGATCGCCATCGAGCTGCAGGCTGTTGGGATCGGTCGCATTGATGGCGAGGGCCGCGTTGAGGTCGCTGCGGGCTCCGGTGAGGTCGCCGGTGTCCATGCGAATCATCGCGCGCAGCCGCAAGAACGGGCCGCGGTCTGTACCGTTCTCATCGAGGGCGTTGATGGCGGCCTGCGCGGTTTTGAGTTGCTGGTCCGCCTGATCTGGCTGATGGGTGTTCTTGTACAGCTCCATGAGATCCATGTGGAGCTGGATGGGGTAAAGAGGGCCTTCCACGGGGTCGGCGGGAATATGCGCCAGGGCGGCCTGGTATTCGCGGACGGCGTCGTTGTCTTTCTCCTGAATGCGCGCGATCTCTCCGCGCAGGGCATGCAGACGGTAGTGTTCCGGATCGATTGCTGCTGCCCGCGTAAGGAACGTATCGGCGTTGTGGATGGAACCGACCGCGACTTCGGCCTGGGCTGCCGACAACTGGAGGTTCAGATCTTTCGGGACGGCATTGGCGACCTGAACGTACAGCCGGGCGGCCTCCTCGGCGTTGCCGTCGAGCTGATAGGTGTAGGCCAGCTCGGCTTTGATGTCGGGGCGCTGCGACTTGATGGATTTCAGCGCTGCAATGGCTTCGTCATAATGGCCGGTCTCACGGTAGTAGCCGGCCATGGCGCGCTGGACTTCAGGATTATTCGGCGCGCGTGCTTTGGCCATTTCGAGATAGTGACGGGACTGGTCGAGCTTATTCTGGTGCTGATACGCCATGGCCAGCAGCAATTCGGAACGGGCGTTGCCCTGGAAACGCTCGGCCTGATCCAGAGTTTTTACGGCATCGTCATAATTGCCGGAGCGGATCTGCAGGTCGCCCAGCAGGACGGCATCGTCGATCTGCTTTGGGTCGACGGCGAGCACTTTCTGCAGCATGTCCTGTGCTTCTTTGGTGCGGCCCATGACGGCGTAGGTCTGCGCAAGGCCAGAGAGTCCGAGAACCGAAGAGGGCTCGAGGCGAAGGCCGTGGTTGTAGGCGTCGACAGCGAGGCCGGTTTGCGCGTTCAGGCGGGCGGCATAACCGAGCAGGAACCAGAGCTGTGGATTATTTGGGGCCGACTGCGCGGCACGCTGGGCGTAGGTGACGGCCTGCTGGTGATCGCCACGCTTCAATGCGGCTTCGGCAGCGCCGGCGAGCCGGGCATTCTGGATATTGGAGCCCCATCCCAGCTGCTTTTCCTGGGATTGAGGCTGGGTGGCAGCGGGTTGGGTCTTGTTGGATTGCGACTTCGTGTTGTCGTCGGAACCGACCTTGTACGTCTGGGCAAAAACTGGTCCGCTAAAAAGAAGAAGGAACAGAAGAACTCTGGCAATTCGGGGGCTTTCAGGTCGAACAATTGGCATGGCACCAGTGACTCGCACGGAATACCGCCTTGGATGCCCAACTGGCGGTGAACGTTGGCCTTAAGAATGCAACTGAGTGGCTGTTCTGAGACAACACGATCGCCAATTTTCGAATCCAATGCAATTTCGTGAGGATTCCTTGCAAAAAATAGAGACTGTCGCGCCGTCTTCTCGGCCCATCCCCATGAGTTTTATTCTGCTTGCGGTTTTTGCGGTGCATCTGCCGCTGCTGCTCATGGAATTGCCTTTGAAGTCGTACGACACGAACTTCAATATCTTCTTCGCATCGCATTACGTGCATCACTGGTTCGATCCGTGGAATGCGAAGTGGTATGCAGGATTTTCACAGACGACGTATCCGCCGTTGCCGCAGCAGTGGGTCGCTGTCGTTTCGTGGCTCACCGGCCTGAATCTTGCCTATATGACGGTGCAGTTTGTCGGCATTCTGCTGCTGGTGGTGGGCGTTTACCGGTTTGCGAAGCTGTGGGTCAGCCCGCGGGCGGCATCCTTCGCGGCACTGGCGACCGTTTTTCTGGGCTCGGAAGCCTTCCTGATTTACTCAGCAGGGCAGCTGTCGACCACCTGCGCCGCGCCGTTGTATCTGAACGCGTTGCCGTACTTGTTTGAGTGGATTCGGGAAGGGAAGGGGCGATCATTCCTCAAGGGGGCTGTGCTCTTCACGGCGGCGGCGGCGGCCCACCATGCCACGTTGTTGTTCGGATCGATGTTCTTTGCCATCCCGGTTGTCGCTCTTGCGCTCATTGACAAGCGCGGCGACGAGCCGGTGCCCAGGGGTGCGATCATCGGCCGCACGATCGCGATCACGATCGTGGTGGGCGTTGCCGTTGCCATTGTGCTGCTGCCGTTCTGGCTGGCGCTGATTCACTATCCCGTGACACAGACGCCGATTCCCCATGCGAGCCGCGCGAACTACATCCTGAGCCCGCAGTGGGGTGTGAACTACTTCATCGTTCCGTGGGGCGCGTTGATCCTTGCGCTGCCATTCATCTTCTGGCGCGGAGCATCGGTGCCGCGTCTTCGACCATTGCTGATCGGCTTCTGGGTCGCGTTTCTGTGTGGACTGGGCGGCACGACGCCCGTAGGGCATTGGCTACTGGGTCGCGCCTTCGAGGTGCTTACGTTCGAGCGTTTCAGCTATTGGGCGACGCTGCTGGCTGTGCCGTTCGTAGGACTGCTGGCCTCGGAACTGGTGGATCGGTTTCGCTTTCGGGCGATAGCGGGGCTTGCGGTGCTGGCGGCCGCAACCTGCGCTCTGGCTGTATCGTGGTCGACATTTCATCCGGCCGAAGGCGAAGAATTTCGCGTGGATGGGGTTGCGAACTGGCTGAACCGTGACGGTCACGATAATTACCGTTACATTACGCTGGGTTTTGGAAACCAGATTTCCCGTCTGGCGATTCTGACGGATGCTGGCAGTCTGGACGGCGAATGGAACTCCGGCCGTATGCTGCCGGAACTGCAGGCACACGGCGGCGGCGCGCTGACCAGCGCGAAGTTTTTTGGCAAGGATGGCCTGGACTCGCTGCATGCGATCCTCGACCACGCGGATCGCTATGGTTTGCGGTGGGTCTTCGTGCGCGATCCGTTCTACGATCCGCTGCTCGCCTTTGGCGGGTGGCGCCATGTGGATGAACTGAATGCGGGCACGATTGCGGTGTGGACCAAAGATGGCGTTCCGCCGGCGACGCCGGTGAATGCGCCGCAGATGCCTCCGGCATGGCAGGGAATCATGTGGGGAACGCTGCCGTTCGGCAGCAGCCTTCTGGCGATTCTC